>JAEUSO010000167.1 GCA_016788605.1 Candidatus Kapaibacterium sp.
GCAAAGAGCGCACACAACAGATTGCCTTCAACCGCGACGGCATTGACACCACCGTTACCATCATGTTCCAAGCCACCACATTCGACTTCAGCAACTACAACATTCCCTTTTTTGTAACGGGCTATTACCGCCCCAACACTACCGCCGGACTCGCCTCACTGATGAAAGAAGTCAAAGGCAACCTGCGAACCGCGACCTACATCGAGCGATTCCGCAGCAAATCGGCGCGGCACAAGGACTACATCCGCTATGCTGCCACTGTGGACTCCATCTTCCGCCGCGTTCAGCGCACATGTCTCGATACCGTCATGCTCTGGTTCAGCATTGCCGCCAAGCCCGACGAATACCTCGAAATCGCACTTACCGGATACGCCGACCCGAACCCGATTACCGGCAACTATATCGAACGCGAACGCATCAGTTACAGCGATACAACCGGCGCGCAACACACACTCCGCTACGGTGACGCATTCAACAACGAATCACTCTCGGGCGCACGGGCGCACTACTCCGTCAGCATCCTCCGCCGATTGCTCGAACGCTCCCCGCAATTTCGCGCACTTGTCAAGCAAGGACGCATCATCATCAAGCCAGTCGCAGGCGGTGCATCCAACACCTCGGCAACCGACCGCGCAGCCCAACGCCGCATTCGCATTGAATTCACCAAACGCAGCAAAAGCACATAAGAGTTATTAAACGGCACCACGCCTTGTGTTTCACCACCACCCACCCTATGCCGGAAAGAAGCTCCCTCTCCCGCCGGAGAGGGCTGGGGAGAGGTCTCCCAAGCGTTCTTGCGTTATGCTTCCAACGAATACCGTCCATACCAAACTCATTCCCTTCGCCACTACGCTACCTCCATCCGCCGCCAAGTGCGCGGTAGATATTCACTTTTGCGTGCATCTGCTTCAACTTCACATCAATCAAATCCATCCGCGCATCAAGCGCCTCTCGCTGCGTCAGCAATACTTCGCCGTAGTCGGCGCGTGCCGATGCAAATAGATTGTTTGCAATGTTCACAGATTGGTTCAGCGTTTCCACTTCCTTGAGCTTGGTGGCGTGGCTTTGGGCTGAGTTCTCTAAAGCGGCAAGCTGGTTCAACACATCGGCATACGAACGGAGGATTGTTTGCTCGTATTGATATGCGGCTTGTATCTGGCGTGCGTTGGCGGATGCGTAGGTAGCTTCGATAGCATTACGGTTGATAAGCGGAGCAAGAATGTCGCCCGCGATGCCGAACAACATGGATTCGGGATTCACAAGAAACGACGGGTTGAATGCGCGGAAACCAACGCCCGCTTTCATGCCGAACGACGGGTAAAAGTTTGCCCGCGCCGATTCCACATCTAATTTGGTTGCCGCAAGCTCAAGTTCAGCTTGGCGGATGTCGGGTCGGTTGCGGAGAAGTTGCGAGGGAATGCCGGTGCGGAGGGAATCAATACTCAACTCCGAGAACATCGCCGAACTCCGCCGCACTGGCTGCGGGAATCGCGCTGTAAGCACGTTAATGCGGTTTTCGGTTTCGGTGATGCGTTGGCGCACGGCGTATTGCAGGTTCTGTGTGTTCAGCAGTTGCGCCTCGAAACGGTTCACGGCAAGTTGCGTTACCCGCGCCGCTTCCTTCTGCACTTTCATCACATTCAATGCGCTTGTTTGCAGTTCGGTGTTCTTTTGAACTATCAGCAGCACATTATCAAGCGCCATGAGTTCGTAGTACGATTCCGCTATCTCGGCAATGAGCTGCGTCACCAACAGGTTCTTGCCTTCCGTACTGGCAAGGTAGCGCGAGAGTGCGGACTTTTCGGCGTTGTGCAATTTTCCCCACACGTCCACTTCCCACGAGGCATACGCACCGATGGTGTAGTCGGCAAGCGGCGAGGGGATGCGTTTTCCCGGTTCAATATCCACTGCGTCGTCCACTGCACCGTTGCGCGTGTAGCGTCCTTCGCGGTCGAGTCCGGCTCCGGCTCTCAGTCCCACAAATGGCAGGTACTCACCCCGCCGCGCACCGATCTCGTACTTACGGATTTCCATTTCCTGCTGTATAATGTTCAGCTCTTGATTGTTCTTCAACGCGGTGTCAATCAACGCTATAAGATTAGTGTCGGCAAAGTAATCGCGCCACTTCATTGCACCTGCCGTGACTGTGTCTTTCGATACAGCGAACGACTCCGGCACAACGGACGATTCTGTTTTGACGGTTGCAAGTTCGGGTAAGCAGCCGCCAAGCAAGACAAGCAGGAAGAGTGTGCTGATGAATGCGGCGTACGCCGGACGGTATTGTTTATTTTCCATGACGGTCTTTCTTTCTATTAGCGATTCTACGGATCGTACCCGTGCGAAAGATTTTCTTGATAAATGTTGCCGACCTGCGCTGAACGTACTCTTCGCTCAGCGGCGTGTTGTCTTCCTCCTGTATCAGCGTTTTGCCGTCCGAGATGGAGGCAAAAATGTAGTAGAGTCCCGGAACGATAATCACGCCCAATACCGTTCCGAACAGCATCCCGCCCAATGCCGACGAGCCGATTGTCCTGTTGCCCACGGCACCGGGTCCTGTGGCGATAGCAAGCGGAATAAGCCCGGCGATAAATGCGAACGATGTCATCAGGATTGGACGGAAGCGAGAGCGCGCACCTTCGATGGCTGCACCGGCAATCGTCTCTCCTTCGGCGCGTTTTTGCACGGCAACCTCCACAATCAGCACGGCGTTCTTGCCAAGCAATCCCACAAGCATAATCATCCCGATTTGTGCATACACATCGTTGGCTAATCCTGTAACCTCCAACAAGAGGAACGAGCCGAATACACCGAGTGGGAGCGAGAGCACAACGGCAAACGGAATCAGAAAACTTTCATACTGTGCGGCAAGCACAAGATAGACGAAGATGAGGACGACCATGAAGATATACACCGCTTCGTTGCCACGGCGCGCTTCATCGAACGAGAGTCCTTCCCACGCAATATCATATCCTTTGGGCAGCGTTTTCTCCGCTGTCTCGCGGATGGCGTTGATGGCATCGCCACTTGTGTAGCCCCGCGCAGGAATCCCTTTGATAGATGACGATGTGTAAAGATTATAGCGTGTGATTTCGTTGGGTCCTTGCCGCTTCTTTATTGTCATGAACGCCGAGTACGGAACCATCTCATCACGGTCGTTTTTAATATACAGGTTCAGAATGTCGGACGGCAAGCGGCGGTATTCGGGAGCAGCTTGGGTATAGACCTTGAAGAACGTATTGAAGCGGATGAATCCTTGCTCGTAGGTACTGCCAATAAGAATGTTCAGATTCTCCATCGCCTTACCAATCGAAACACCTTTTTGCATTGCAAGCTCGTTGTCAATCACTAATTCGTACTGCGGGTAATTCGCCGCATAAAACGTGAAGAGTCCGGTCAGTTCCTTTCGCTTGCGAAGCGCATTCATAAACTCAGTGTTCACCTTGTCAAACTCTTGGTAATCAATCGTTGCGGCTTTATCAAGCATCCGCAGCGAGAACCCGTCGGACGAACCGTAGCCCGGCACTGCGGGCGGCTCGAAGTATTCCACCACCGCGCCCAAGTCCTTTGTCTTTTCCTCTAATTCGGTAATCACTTGATGCACGTTCTGCTTACGCTCCGACCAGTCCTTTAAATTGATAATACACGTTCCCGCATTCGAGCCGCGCCCCTCGGTCAGAACCTCGTAGCCCGCCATCGAGGAAACCGACTGGATACCGTCCACCGTCTCGGCTATTTTCTGCAACTGCCGCGACACCTCGTTGGTGCGTTCAAGCGTACTGCCGGGCGGCGTTTGGATAATCGCATAAATCATCCCTTGGTCTTCGTTGGGAATGAATCCCGACGGAAGCTGACTGTTAATGGCAAGAATGCCGATACCGCATACCGTCAGCAAGCCGTAGGTGACAAGGCGGCGATCCACAATCCGAACCAAGAATCCGGTGTAGCGTCCCGTCACCTTTTCAAACATTCTGTTGAACCATGCAATGAATACGGCGGCGGGCGTTTTACGCTTTGGTTTGCCATGGTTGTTTTTCAATATCATGGCGCATAGAACCGGTGTCAGCGTCAGAGCCGATACGCCGGAAAGAATAATCGCACTGACCATCGTAATCGAAAACTGACGGTAGAAAATCCCAACCGGACCCGACATGAACGCAACAGGAATAAACACCACCGCCATGATGAGCGTGATTGCGATAATCGCTCCGCTAATCTCGCCAAGCACCGCCTTGACCGCATGGAACGGCGTGATATGCAACTCCTCCATTTTTATGTGAACCGCCTCTACCACTACAATCGAGTCGTCCACCACAATCCCGATAGCAAGAACAAGCGCGAAGAGCGTAATAAGGTTAATCGTTAGACCGAATATCTGCATAAACACAAACGCACCGATAAGCGATATAGGCACGGCAAGCGTTGGAATAAGCGTGGAGCGGAGGTCGCCCAGAAAGACATAAACCACAAGTGCCACGAGAATAAACGCCTCGACCAATGTGTGCAATACCTTCTCGATGGAAGCATCAACAAATTTCGATACGTCATAGTTGATGTCGTACGACATACCGGGCGGAAAATCTTTTTCCAACTCTTTGAGTTTTTCCTTTACGCCCTCAATCACTTTACTCGCATTCGAGCCGATGTTTTGTTTCAGGACGATGGACGCTGCGGGATAGCCGTCCTTGTTCGAGTAAATGTCAAAGAACTCGCTGCCCAACTCCACGTCGGCGATGTCTTTCACTTTCAGGATTTCCCCTTCGGGATTGGCGCGGACAATGATATTGCCGTATTCCTCGGGTTTATTGAACCGCCCCTTATAGGTTAGCACATATTCGAGCGATTGCGCCGTCTTGCCGGATGCCTGACCCAAACGACCGGGGCGACCGATAACGCTCTGTTCTTCGAGTGCCTTCATCACTTCTTCCGTCGAGATGTTATAGGCACGCATACGGTCGGGCTTGAGCCAAACGCGCATGGCAAACTGGCGGCTGCCTAATATCTGCGCACGCCCCATGCCGCTGATACGCTGAAGTTCGGGCAGGATGCGGACGCTTGCATAGTTATAGAGGAATTTCTCGTCGGCGTTTTTGTCTTTGCTGTACAGGTTCACATACATCAACATACTGGGCTGAATGGGCGAGATAACAACGCCCTCGCGCTGCACAAGGAACGGCAGGTTGTTCATCACCTGGTCAACGCGGGTTTTTACATTCACCACGGCGGCGTTGGGGTCGGTGCCGGGTTCAAACACAATTTGCACGGTTGCCTCGCCCGCGCTTGTGGCATCCGAGATAATGTATTGCATTCCCTGCACGCCGTTGATGGCGCGCTCTAAGGGGATAAGCGTGGACTCGACCAAGACCTGTGCGCTTGCGCCCGGATAAGCAATGAAGATATTCACGCGCGGCGGGGCGATGTCGGGGAATTGCGAGATAGGTCGCGTTGTGATGGCAAGCACACCGAGAAATAAAATCGCAACGGATATGGCGATGGCAAGAACCGGTCGCTGAATAAATCTGATAAACATGGTGTCGTGCTGTTGGTGAATGGATGTTACTCTGCGTGAAGCGTGCCTAATTCCGAAAGTATTGTTTTCATATCGCGGAACTCGCAAAGAACCTTCTGCCCGTTCTTCACTTTCCGCAAGCCGTCGGTTATGATTTTATCTTGCTCGCCGATGCCGCCCGTCACTTGATAGATGTGCGGCATTTCCGTTCCGGTGCTTATCTCACGCGCCTGCACCACGCCCGCCGAATCAACCACATACACATATTTTTTATCCATGATTTCAAAGGTCGCTTTCTGCGGAATCAAAAGTGCATTCTTGAGTGCGACAGGCATCAGGATATTTCCTGTCTCGCCGTTACGCAGCATAGTGTTTGGATTCTTGAACGCGGCGCGGAATGCGATGTTACCCGTCTCGTTGTTGAAGTCGGCTTCGATGGTTTCAATCTCGCCGTCGTGGTCGAAGACCGTGTTGTTGGCAATACGAAGTTTCACGTTCGATGCCGCACCGCTTTTACCGGTCTTCATATAGTCAAGATACTCCGCTTCTGGTACATTGAAATAGACCCACATCGTGCTATTGTCCGAGAGTGTGGTAAGCAGGTCGCCTTCATCAACCAAGCTGCCAAGCCGGACATCGTTGAAACGCCCCACGATACCATTGAACGGTGCGCGGATTTCGGTAAAGCCCAAGTGCGCCGATGCAAGTGCAAGTTCCGATTTCTCCTTATCCAACTTTGCTTTTGCAAGCGCAAGCTCGTTCTTCGAGACGATGTTGCTGTCGGCAAGCCGCTTCGTGTTTTGATACTCAATCTCGGCAAAGCTCACGTCCGCCTGCGCCTTCTGCACTTCGGCTTGATAAATGACGGGCTTGATTTGGAAGAGCAACTGACCTTTCTTCACCGACTGCCCTTCGTCCACATAAATTTTCTGCACGTATCCTTTCTCAAGTGCGCGGAGTTCGATATGCTGGATGGCGCGGATTTGCGAGACGTATTCCCGATAGACAGTAGTATCCTGCCGCACGGGACTTGTCGTGATAACGGTGGTTTCTTCGGTGTGTTCGCCTGCGTCGCGGTGGCAACCCGAAAGTACAAGTGCTACGGCGGCGAGGGCAATGATGTAATGCTTCATGGGTTATGGGATTAACAGTTAGTAGTGTTTAGCAAAGTATCGGTGTGCGGGCTGAGAGTACCCGACGTTCTTTTCTACAAAGTTGCAGCATCACATAGTGCGACAAGTGTGCAACAAGGGTGCAACTCAACGTGAATTGGGTGTGCATGTATTACCGGACAATGGTTGAGGTACAGTGCGGATGCCCTGCGGGGTCGGTTAGAAAGAAGACAGCGGTTCAGGGATAGAATGAATCCGCAGTCGACGTATTACGCGGTATGGAATTTCCACGAATGGTTCAGAATGAAAAGGGGGACGGTTCGATTGAGGGGGAATGTTGCGGGCGTATGCAAGACAAACGTGCTAGCGTGAGTTGCCGTCGGGTTGAAGCGAAAACTACAGTCGGAATTTGTATCGTGCGATATGTCTCCGTCTTCCGTACAGTCGTCGTCTTCGCTCATCTCGCATAGCATGAATTGCGGAGTGCAGGTGCTTGCAAATGTCCTGTGAAGAGTGTAGTCAGTTTGTGCAGATACGTCGCTTGCGGATGTGGTGATGCCCAACGGTTGAAGAAGTGTTGCGATGACGGCGAACAGCCACACAACAAGCAGAACGCAACTTGTGGGTGACTCCCATGTCCGTGCTTGGTTGTGTGCCGATATGATTCTATTTCTGAGCATCAGGTCAAAGTTATCACCACTTGCATGAAAGTCACTGATATTATTAATGAATTTGTGTTCAAAATGACGATGTATAATGCAACGTTGAGATACCGAGAAGAGTAGAACCTTCCCCCCTACCGCACAACTTGTACCAAGCACTTGACGGGTGCGGTTGCGCCGCGCAACGTGATGGACACAACATACACGCCCGACGGTAAACCGCTTGTGTTGATGCGTGTAGTTGCGCCGCTGTATTGCTCCACGCCGCGGAGGTCGGTCAGCGTGATGGATGTTGCTTCCGCGTCGGCG
>JAEUSO010000168.1 GCA_016788605.1 Candidatus Kapaibacterium sp.
TGTAGGCAAGACCATCCGAAACCGGACCGCCAAAGACGTTGATTTGTGTTGTGAATGTTTCGCCGAACCGCGCCGCACTCAAAAAGTAGCTTGTTAAGTCCGCCCATGCGTTATCGCGGTAGCCGCGTGATTGAATTTGCGACAGCCGTGCATAGACAGCATAACCGCCGCTTGCGGTCTCCACCAAGCCCGACGAGAGTTCCACCGAGTGTTTTGTCATTGCATTGACCGGTGCGGATGCGGGAGCGTCGTTGCGCCAATCACCGCGAAATTCTTGATACCCGAGTCCTGTGCTTGCGCGTACAAACTTCTTATTGGCGAAGTTGGTGGTCGTCAAATTCACCGAGCCGCCGATTGCCGCCGCACCATAGTTGGCAAGCCCTGCGCCGCGCTGTACTTGTATGTTTTCCAAGTTCGAGGCAAGGTCGGGGAAGTTTATCCAATACACATTATGGTCTTCGGGGTCGTTTTGGGGAATACCATTGATGAGGACGCTGATGCGCCGTTGGTCGAAGCCGCGCATGGTGAGTGTTGAGTATCCGACAGCATTTCCATTATCGGAGAAGAAAATGGTGGATGGCAATGTTGCGAGCAGTGCAGGCAAGTCGGTGACAGTGTGTTGCTGTTGCAAATCGGCGCGTGTGATTTCGCTGAATGTGACAGGCGTTTTGCCTTCCTCGGCACGGGTGGATGTAACAGTTACACTTGGTACGGTGTACGTAAGCGTGTCGCTCTTGCCCTTTGTTTTTGCGCGTTGCGCTATGAGGATGTTCGGAGTGACGAACAGGATGGCGGATACTATTGCCGCTATTGTGTGTGTGTGTTGCATTGTGAGCATCATGTTTGTACATAACAACTGATGCTCCGTCGAAAATTGAGATAGGATATGTGCAGGACGGAATGTCCAACCGTTTCCCTACGCCGGTATGAGCCGGGTCAGGTTCCAAGAGTATGATCTCAGCCGAATGATATTCGACACCTCTAACGGAGCGGTACGAAAATAACACTCACGGCGTATCGACGGTTATGATATGCTAAAGGCGGGTAAGGCGGTTGCCGGCTAATTTGTACGCACCGTATAACGCTGCGGCAAAAATGACGACGGACAGGATGATACTGATTTCCTGTGCAATCACAACTAGTGTGATTGTCAGAAAAAATACTACGGTAGCAATGGCAATAAGATAAAGAAACGACATGTGTTCCCCGTGAATGATTCAGTTATGATTCCGCACGAATATACTCGGCGTACTTGTTTTGTATGAGATGTTCTTTTTCGCGTAAAACCCGCAAGTGGATTTCGACGCCGTCATCTCCATCGGTGCGTTCCAATATCTCGCCAACAGAATAGAGTGCAGCTACATCTCCCATGTTTTTATAGGGAATCAGCATTGAGTAATCGCTTCCCAAACCATCCACGTATAATTGCATTGCCGACAGCAAGCTGCGAACGTTGTAGCCCGTTGCCGCACTGAGCAAAATACAGCCCGGATACTCGTATTCGAGTGCCGATACCTGTTCGCGGTCTTCAAGTGCGTCTATCTTGTTGAAGACCAACAGGACGGGTTTATCGCCGATATTCAATCCCGCAAGGGTCTCGCGCACAACGGCGATATGCTCGGTGTACATCGGGTTGGTGCAATCCACAAGATGGATAAGCATATCCGCTTCGATGGACTCGGCAAGTGTTGAACGGAACGAGGCGATAAGGTGGGCGGGGAGTTTGCGGATGAATCCGACTGTATCCGACAGCAACGCCGTTTGTCCGCCCGGCAAGGTGAACTGGCGTACCGTCGTATCAAGCGTGGCGAAGAGTTTATCTTCCATATACACATCCGCGCCGGTGATGTGGTTCATCAGTGTGGATTTGCCCGCATTGGTATAACCGACGAGTGCAAACCTGATTTGCGACTGCCGTTGCTTGCGTTGCACAACCTTCTGCTGGTCAATCTCGCGCAGCTTTTCCTTCAGGCGTTGAATTCGATAGCGGATAATACGGCGGTCGGTCTCGATTTGCGTTTCGCCCGGACCTTTTGTCCCAACTCCACCATATTGTTTCGAGAGGTGCGTCCACATACGCGAGAGGCGGGGCATAAGATATTGTAACTGCGCGAGTTCAACCTGTGTGCGTGCCTCGACAGTTCGTGCTCGGTGGGCGAAAATATCAAGGATTAATGCCGAGCGGTCAATCACCTTTACCTCGAGTTCGCGTTCGAGGTTGCGGATTTGCACAGGACTTAACTCGTCATCGAAAAGGACAAAAGCTGCCTTATTATCTTCAACGAGTTGCTTCAATTCCTGGACTTTACCACGACCGATATACGATGCTAAATCAGGTCGCTCACGCTCTTGAATCAACCGTGCGGCAATCTCGACGTTGGCGGTTGTGGCTAAAAATTCTAACTCATCGAGGTGTTCGGTCACTTCATTGCGGTCTGCGCCTTTGCGGACAACGGAAGCGATGATACCGCGTTCATTTTCAACGGATGTAACTTGTTCAATCATAATCAGAAAAATAGTATGCGGTGCGATTCAACGAAATCATGCGAGTTCGTCGGCGGGGCAAAAGTAGCAATCTGTATTTTAGCCGCATGAACTTGATTATGAGACATGTGTTTCAATCTGTTGTTGTTGTCGTTGCAACTGCGGCTTGTATTAATACCGGTTGGGCGCAATCGGGCGACAGCACCGCACCTAAACAACCCGTTATTCTGCGCCATGCCGACAGCTTGGTTGGTACAACGACGGCTAACGGTTTTGTGCGTGAACTGATGGGCAGCGTGCATCTGGAACAGGGTAACGTGACGGTGTATTGCGACCACGCATATCAGTATATCGAGGAAAACAGGGTGCTGCTTACCGGCTCGGTCAAAATCATTCAAGGAACGGTGACAATGCTTATGCCGCGCGGCGAGTTCTATGGGAACCAAGACCTTGCCCGTGGGGAAGGCGGCGTGACGATTCTTGACAGGAAGCAGAAACTGACTGCAAACACCGGGTATTATTCCACAAAAACGTTACAAGCAAACTTTATGGGTGCTGTTACAGTGGAAGACGACTCCGTACGCATTACCTGCGATTCGCTCTCGTATAGCAGGATAACTCAACAGAGTAATTGTTATTACAGCGTGACAATGAAATCGAAGTTCACCGATGTACTCATACTAGGCGATTCAGCACGAAACGTACCGTCAGTTTCGTATTCAATCATACGCGGCAAAGTGTTGATGCTTCAGGTTGATACTGTTAAAAGTGCCAAGAGTCCTGTAACAAAATCTGACTCCGCCAATCAAAGCAAACAGAACGTTGTAGCGGACTCGATTGATACAAACAAAAGTACAGAGTTTGATACGCTTGCCATCACGTCCAAAGTGTTAGAGTCGTTTCGTGCTCACGGACAGAAACGGTTTGTTGCGACGAATACCGTTGAGATAGTCCGTAAGAATGTTTCAGCTGTTGCAGAGAAGTGTATCTTCGATAATATGGAAGAAACACTCGACCTGCGTGGCGGGACAGACAGCGCAAGCCGCAAACAACCGGTGGTATGGATTGACTCAACGCAACTCAACGCCGACTCGATGTGGATTTCGCTGCCGCAAAAGAAAATCCGAAATATTAATGCACATCGGAACGCACTGCTTGCCATGAAGGACAGCACTCTTGCCGACCGAGTTCAGCAAATAACCGGCGATGCGCTGTATATGACGATTACTGATGATACCCTTCGCCTTGTCCGTGCGGTGGACAACGCCAAGAGTTTATATTTTATGACTAACGAGCAATCGCCCGACGGTGTGTCCCGCACAACTTGCGATTCCTTGAGTATTGTCTTTGAAGCGGGTGAGTTGGAGAAAATCATCTGGCGCGGCGGAGTGAGAAGCGAATACGTGCCTGAGAATTTGGTCGGTGCCGGAGCGGAGAAATTCTTTCTGCCCGGATATTCGTGGTTAGCCGGACGACCATCCATGCAAACCATATTCATTCCCTTTGCGGAGCGACTTGGACTACCAGTTCCTCAGCCGTCGCAAGAGAATCCTGTTAAGCAACCTGAACAGAAAATCAAAGCAAAAAAATTCTAATCAGAGATGAACTCAGCAATCTCCATACTCATTCACTCTCTATCCTTTTTGAGGTATGGTCACCCCTTTACGCTAAGCGTGGTTTTTCTTCTGTGTCTCGCTTCCAACATTGCTTCCGCGCAATTCATTGACTCGTTGAAAACAAAGAAAGTGTCGTCGTTCGAGGGAAGTCATTTCCTTGTCGGCTTCATGGAGAACGAAACGTATATCCAGCCGTCGGGGATTCGCCTTCGTGTGATGATAGCAACAAAACAAGAGGCAAAAATTACTGTAAATGTTCCGGGAAATACTCCCACACAATATGTTATTCCCGCCGACCAAGTATTGACCTTAACAATACCGAGCAATGTGGAGATGCGCGAAAGTGAGAAGGCACGCAAGGCGGCGGTTGAGATTGCATCGGACGTACCTGTTGCTGTTTATGCAATCAGCAGCCAATACACATCGAGTGATTCTTATGCGATAATCCCCACCACGAATTGGGGACAGAACTACACGGTGCTTTCCATGCCGAATGACACGTATTCGCCGCCGGGCGATGACTCGTTACCTGCAAGCGAAATGCGTCGCAGCGAGTTTATGATACTTGCAGCATTCGACGGTACGCAAGTGCAGTTCAACACACCTGTTCATACTGAAGCAGGGCGGTTGGCGAACACGTGGAATACGGTGATTTTGAACAAAGGCGAATGCTATTTGGTGAAGGCGGCTCCGACACGCAGATTGACAGGCGATTTATCAGGAACTTTGGTGCGGGCGAATAGACCGATAGCCGTGTTGAGCGGGCATGTGCGCTCGTCCATACCGCAACCTGTCGGTGCAAATCTCGACTCGAAAGACCATCTTGCAGAATGGCTCATACCCGACCAAGCATTAAGTACCGAGTACATCTCCGTGCCGTTTAATGTGTCGGCGCAGCGAAACATCGGCGACTACTTTAAGATTGTCGCAACACAGCCGAATACAACCGTCTTCTTACGAACCGAGCGAGCCGACTTGAATTACACGTTGGCAAATGCGGGTGAAGTCCTCACACTGACGGGAGTGAACTCGCCTGCATGGTGGGTGTCGAACAAGCCCATCAGCATCGGACAGTTTATGTACACAAGCTCCATCGGCTTTTCGACGGATTACGACCCTGCGTTCAGCATTCTGCCTCCGGCGGATAAATTCGTTACACGTTGTTTATTCCAAACGCCGAGCAATGCTAGTGATCCGAGTTTTGCATCGCAATTTCAAACGCATTATGTGAACGTGATTTGCGATTCCACCGCGCGGTATTCGATACGGTTGGACGGCAAGTTGCTCTCGGCAGGAGTCGCGCCGGAAATCCTGACACAGAAATTCCGTTCATCACCGTTCTTTTGGGCGCAAGTTCCACTCAAGCCGGGTAAACATGAGTTGGAATGCGACAGCGGGACATTTTCAGGAACGTTGTACGGCATGGGTTATACCGATTCGTATGCACATTCACTCGGATTCTCAACGCTGCCCGCATCAACAGACACACTCGCTCCGGCGGTTGAAGTATCGGAAAATTGTGGTGATATTCAAGGTGTTGCACGCGAGGTCGTGAATGCCGTCTCATCGGGACTTGCGTTTGCCGTTGTTGAGCGCGACAGTACAATCAATTATACTGCATCGTTCACCGACATCAGGGCAAATCCTAATCAAATTTCATTCAATGCTTTGGTCGAGGACAAACAAAAGGATGCTCAACTGTTTATCAGCACGCGCGACAGGGCTGGCAACGGGCGGTTGTACCGGTTTTACTACCGTCCGCCAAAACTTAACATTACAACCGATGTTACGATTGTCGCACAAACGGAGCAGGACAGCATTTGCCGCCGCGTCTTCGTGCAACCGGTAACATCGCGGGATTCCTTTACGATTCAGAGTGTCCGGTTGGCGCGCGGTGATTCTCATTTTGCTGTGTATTCTCCACGGCAATTTCCTCTCACAATTACTAGTATTACAGGCATTGATTTGCAGTTCTGCTTTGCCGGACGCGGCAATGGCGGATTATTCTTGCGCGACACAATTTTGATTGACCTCGGTTGCGGGATTATCTACCGTGTACCTGTTGTTGCTTCAACTCCGACATCCTCGCTTGTTGTGACTGATGTTGATTTTGGCGATGTCCGTGTAGGCGATAGCATTTGTAAAGAAGTTATCATTACCAACAAAGGCACACGCACAGCAGTTGTGCGATCTGCGACACTTAATGCACTCTTTCCCGGACTCCGCATCATACCTGTCACTCCGCTTTCGGTTTCCTTGGCAACCGGCGACAGCGCAACATTTCGTGTATGTTATCAACCGCAAGACACGGGATTTGTGCAACGCTTTGCCGTCTGTGAAAACTCATTAGGGCTGGATGCACGGGGCAGGATTACAGGGCGTGGTATCAATACAATCCTGAGCGCGGTCGGCATTGATTTCGGCAAACGTAGGATTGAGAATAACGCCGACTCTACATACATCATCCGTAACGATGGTAACATGCCCGCCGTTCTGCGTTATGTTTCGCAATCGGCGAACAGTCAGAACTTCTTACATTCTTCAATTACAACTCAAACACTGATACTCCAACCGAAAAGTCAAGTCCGGCTTGTCATTCGGTTCCGTCCGTTCACAACACAGCAATATGCAAGCACACTGCTCTTTAACGAAGAATGGCAGGGTGGGGCGGTAAAGCAGCTAACCATCAGTTTCACAGGTCAGGGAATCCTGCCCGCGCTCACAACCCGCGATGTTGCATTTGATTCCGTCCGCATAGGGTCGAATGCAACACGCACTCAGGCAACCGTTTATTCTGTCGGTACGCAGCCGCTTACAATCTATTCGCTTGATATTACCGGAGCGGATGCAACATCGTTCAGTATAAATCCGGTGGATAAACGCTCACGGCTTATTGAGGTCGGGGATTCGCTTGTCATACCAATCCTATTCTCGCCGAAACGGATTGGCGACCACAGTGCGCGAATTGAAGTTCAAAGTGACGCACAGATTATAGCACTCCCGAAACTCTCGCTTGTGCAACTGACGGGTATTGGAAAAGACACGCTGAAAAAGGTTGATCCGATTGATACGACCACAAAGCCCAAAAATGACACGCTCAATATGCGCGGCACAATGACAGCACCTGCAACAGTTCTCTCGTGCACGCCGGTGCAAGTAACGGTTCGGTTTCGGAACATAGGTACAAATGATTTACGAATCAGCAGGGCAACGGTGACGTCGTCGCTTGGCGGGGACTCAACATTTAACAACCTGCCGCCGCTCACAAGTTTAAAGAAAGGTGAGGATTTCACACATGTATTCACCTTGCAGCCGCCGCTAACATCAGGCAGGATTCGTTGTTCATTCTTAGCAAATGACACCGTCCGTTTCGATACAACAATATCCATCAGGGTAATAGTACCACGTTTGCGGACATCACTCCAGAATA
>JAEUSO010000169.1 GCA_016788605.1 Candidatus Kapaibacterium sp.
GTCATAACGCAGGTAATGTTCCCGGTAATAAAGACGTGTCGAAATGGACAGGTGAGGCACTGTCGCCCGGACCGATTATCACGAATTACGATTTTGGCAATGTACGTGTTGGTACTCTCCATAAGGGTACAGTGTATGTTGGAAATACGGGCGATGGTAATTTGGTTTGTAATGATGTATTGCTTGTACCAAATGGTGATTCGATTTATACACTTGATATAAACAACATCCGTCCGCGTGTCAATCCAAATTCAACACCGCCTGAAACAGTTACATTGCTTCCTAAGAAGGATTCCGCGCTTAGTGCTGTGGTTGATTTAGTGGTTAAACGCGAGTTCAACCTGCCCGGTACTGTGGAAGCACGATTTAACGGTGGGCAAGCACCGGTTCAGGGAACACTGAAAGGATTCGGTTTCTTAGAGAAAATCGCTGCCGTCGGTGCAGAGTTCATTACTCCGGTTGAAATCCGCAGTCCGCTTACAACAGTCCGCTCAACCCCGGGACAAGACACACAGTATGTACGTATTTGGAACACAAGTACCAGTGCACCCCTAAAGATTCATTCTGTAACGATTGACCCGAGTGTTGATGCCGACAATCCGCACCCAACCGAATTCACATTAGTCAATCCCCCGCAAGGTATAACCATACCCATTGGTGCGGCACGCAATGATATTGCTGTCACCTTCACCCCTGTGGATGATAATCCACGCGACCGTCGTGCACGTGTGATTATTGCCCATAATGCATCACCAGCCGAACCTATCTTCAAGGATACAGCATATACTACGGTCTATCTGATCGGTCACTCATATCAAACCGGCGACCCTACAGTGACAGGTAAAGATTTCGGTATCCATTTGACTTGTGATAGTTCGATAAATTCTATTACAATCACGAATCCTATACTTGCCGGTACGCCTAACTCCGACATCAATATCATTGAAGCAGAGGTAATTGGCGTTGACCGTGGAGCATTTAGCTTAGTTGATATTCCAACTCTTGCGAATCCACTTGTTGTTCCAGCAGGTACGACTGTTCCGTTGCGCCTTCAGTATTTCCCGTCGGCTACACGTGTACAGAATGCCGCTGTAGTAGTTCGGTATAGCGACCCTCGTTTTGCACCTGATACGGCGTTTATTCTCGGAACTGGCGAAACAGTCAATGTTAAGTATTTCATCGACCCGCCACTACGTACACCACAGTTTGGTATTTCTGAGTTTGAACAATTATCAATCAAGACCGATCCAGCATTCAATTGGACGAAAGCTAACATCACACAATACACAGCTACAATTACCTACAAGCATGAAAATCTCAATTATATCGGTAAAAACCCTGCTGACGTAAAAGGTAGCGGGCTCGATAATACTTGGAATATCGTATCAGCAACGACAAGTGTTGATAATAATAAGAATCAAGTTCTTACAATTATTGCACGTGGTACAACGCCGCTTACTGCAAATGCCGAAATTGCAAAGTTCCCTCTTCAATTCTTGGCAGCAATCGTTCAAGAACCGTATCAAGTGAAACTTGATGTTATCTCTCAGGATAGCATCAATGGCAATGACCGTATATGTGTGAATGATGCAGCAGAACCGGGTGTTATCATACCCCAAGGTTGTTACGCACCGGGTCGGCAAATAAATGTAAGCGGAACTCAGTTTGCTCTTATGAAAGTGACTCCGCAACCGACAACCGGCAACACTGCGAATATCAGTTATGCAGTCGGATTTGAAGCCGACACGAAAGTGCAAATCATCAATATGCTTGGCGAAGTTGTAGCAACACCTGTGGACAAACGCCATACGACCGGCGAATACTCCGTAAGCGTGCCACTCAATGAACTTGGTACAGGAAAGTATATTGTACGGCTGGTAAGCGGACCATTTGTCTTTGTTGAAGACCTTGTTGTGACGAAGTAATTCGTACACTTGATTGCATTACAAAACCCGCTGCTTCACTGTGGCGGGTTTTTGTTTTTGGTAGCATACTATCCCCTTGATACATTGATGGATGAACGAGTAGTAAAAATCTCAATTGCCATCACTCGTCGAATGGATTGTATTTTTCAGTACGTGTAGCAATCGGAATCAATCATAGTATAACTATCTTTAGCAGAGTGAACTCAGTTTTACATCATACGCAATACCTCCGCTCGCACATTCTATGGTGGATAGCACTCTGTTCAGTTGCCACAGTCACGGCTCAACAAATCCCGATGCATCCTGTTCCGCGTGTAACTGAAACACCGGCTCGGACAACCGATACAGCACGTCAGGAACGCCGCTTCGCACGCTCGGCATTACGCGAATTACAAACCGATATTGACGCTTTGCTCAAATCACGCGATGTGACAAACGCTCACATTGGGATTTCCGTTATCTCGGCGGAAACCGGTGAAAGCGTGTACCGCGAGAATCATCAAAAAAATTTCATTCCTGCATCCACGCTCAAGCTCTTTACCACAGCGGCTGCGCTCGATTTTCTGGGAAAGGACTTCAGTTATTGCACACGGCTTTACCTCGACGGCATCGTGCAGAAGAGTGGTGAATTCCACGGCAATGTGATTATTCGCGGCGCAGGCGACCCAACATGGAGCAGTTCATTCAACGTGAACCCCACCGATATTTTTGAGGCATGGGCGCAAAAACTTGACTCTCTTGGCATAACATCAATCAAAGGAAACATTATCGGCGACGACTCTTACTTTGAAGGTTCTGTCTATGCGCCCGGATGGATGTGGGACGATATGACCTTTCCCTACTCCGCACAAATCAGCGCAATTAGTTCGGGCGATAATAAAATAGACATCACGGTTATGCCCGGCGCTATAGCCGGTGATGCGGCGAAAATCACTGTGAAGAACGACCACAAGTTCGTGCGAATCATCAACAGCATCATCACCGTCAGCGGAACGGATATTCCAGACATAACAACGGTGCGGCAACCGAATAGCAACGTGATTGAGCTGCGAGGAAGAATGCCGATTGCAGGCAAAGGCGACCGCGACCCGTATACTGTTTCTGTAACGATTGACAATCCCACACAGTTCACTATCAATCAGTTCAAAAATATACTCGAAGACCACGGTATTAAAATTCGGGGTGCGGTGCTTGATATTGATGATTGGAACGAACGTATCAATTATACCGTGATGCAGCCGGTGGCACAGCATTTTTCACCCACGATTCTCAGCATTATTAATGTCATCAACCGGCAAAGCCATAATCTCTGCGCCGAGTCGCTCTTAAAAACATTAGGCAAGGAAACATCGGGTGTTGGCAGCTTTGAAAAAGGCGTGGAGTATGTGAAGAAGTTTTTGATGAAGAACGGAATCTCAACCGATGATATGACGATGGTGGACGGCAGCGGGCTTTCGCGCTTGAACTTATGCACCCCGCATCAACTGACGCAACTTCTCTTGCTTATGAACCGCGGCGAGTGCAGGCAGGAGTTCGCATCGTCACTTGCATCGCCGGGTGAATCAGGTACAATGCGGACACGGGTTCTTGGCACGCTAGCCGAAAAGCGGCTTCGTGCGAAAACAGGAAGCATGAACAACGTCTCCACCCTTGCAGGTTATGTGACGACGCGCGATAACGAAACGCTCTGTTTTGCAATCATGATGAATAACTTCACCGTGCAGGAATCCATTGCACGCAACCTTCAGGACTTGATAACCATGCGTCTCGCATCATTCTCGCGGAAGAACTGACGAGGTTACTTTTTCTCTTTGACGATATACACTTTCTCGCCCGGCTTAATCATCCCGTATTTCTCGCGTGCGAGCCGCTCAATTTCCATCGTATCGGTCTGTAAGCGGCGACTTGTGGTGCGTAGCGAATCACTGCTTGATTTCAGTGCATCAAGGTCGTTCAACAACACCGATTTCTTACGCTCTAACTTGACGCGGGTGATAATACCATGATTGGAGAATAGTAAAAATGCAGACACGGCGCACAGTATAACACCTATTGCCAGAGTACGCCTGCGTTTGAGTTTCTTTGCCGCGTCTTGCGGAGAAATCGGTAGCTGTTCGGGTTCGGGTGCGTCTGCCATTGTTATTTCCCGAACACACGTTTGAGCAAATCGGTTGCCCGCGCCGCCGGGTCTTTGCGAATTACTGCTTCCTCTTGTGCAATCATCGTGAAGAGTCCTTCGATTGCTTTTGCTGTAGCGTATTGCGTCAGGTCGGGATTGACTTTATCAACAAAGGGAATACGGTTATACGACGACATGACCGCCGACCAATACCTCGTGGCGTTTGTCTTTTCTAACGCTGCTTGGATAATCGGTGCAAACTTCTGCGTGAGTGCGGGTGTTGTACCGCGTTGCAAATAGTTCGTTGCCGCACGCTCTTCGCCTCGAACAATCGCAATAGCATCTTGCACGGTCATCGCCTTGATTGCCTCTAAGAAAATCGGCTTTGCTTCTATCGCCGCCATTTCCGCTGCACGATTGATTGAGAGGACGGCATCATCAACTTGATTCCCCAAACCCGCACGGCGAAGCGTTGCCTCAACCTTTTGTGCGTCGGCGGGAAACGGGATTTTAACAGCAGTGTTGCCAAAATACCCGTCGGCTTTTGCAAGAATATCCGTTCCCTTCGATGTCCCTTGCGACAATGCTTCTTTAATTGCGTTCGCGGCATCTGCTTCAGTGAATCCTGTTTGCGAAGAACCCGTTACTGTTTTCATCGCACCTTTGGCTTTATCCAACCACCCTTGTGCGTGGGCATCCATCGAGCCATTTAGAAATAGAACCGCTGCGATGACATGTGCTAAATACGTTGTGTGCTGTTTCATGCGTTGTTGGGCAAGATATGTTTATCAGACCGGCTATTTGACGGGAATCGTTGTGGAATGTTGGAGCGAATGCCTAACTTATTCAATTGCACCAGCGGGCAGTTTCGGTTCAACCATAATCACATCTTCCCTATCCACTACTACCGCACCGACATTTGCACCTTTCGGCTTGCGGACATTCTTCTTGGGGGTATAGATAACGGGAGTATATTTGGCGTTGCGTGCTTGTGAATAATACGCCGTTATTTGCGCCGCCTTTTCAAGTATATTCTTCGGAGGTTTTTTACCACCGCCGCCTTTCAACACCGTATGCGAGCCACCCACACCGCGAGCGTGCATCCAATAGTCATTTGGTTTGGCAAACCGCATCGTAAGTTCATCATTATTCTGGGCGTTCTTCCCAACGAATAACGTGTATCCCTCGCCAAGGTCGAATTCACGAAATTTTCCTTCGGCGGATTTCTGCGAATCTTTCGATTCATGCTTAGGGAGAAGTTCTTTCTGCATCTGTGTCAATGTTGTAAGTGGCGGATGTTCTGCAAGTAGTGTTAGCGACTGCTCTGCATTGGCAAGCCGCTGATGATAGAGCGGGATGCGCTCGGCACGGATTCGCGCAGCGTCATTCATCGAACGGACTTTAGAAAAATAGTGCTGTGCATTTTGTGCGAGGTTCAGTTTTGCATCAAGCGGTATTATCCTTTCCATGCCGTCCCAATCATGGACAGTAACTTCAAAACCGGGTTGAAGGTGAACGTCGGGCTGTGCTAAAAGAAGTTCCGCCCAATGCTTATAGACCGTTGCCTTCGAGCGCGATTCTTCATCGTGCTGCATTTGGTCAAGCGCGTGCAGTAGTTTTTGGCGCGTCTTTGATAGATGCTGGTATAGGGCTGTATGGAGATTCTCATACTTCGCACGTTTGCGGTATTCAATCACTAACCAACGGACAGCGTCATTGCACGTCAAGTACTCGCCTCTCGCTTGCGTATTCTCTTCGATAGATGCGAATCCAATATGCACCATTCCGCTTGCATCCGTTCTGTGAATGAATGTCCGTTGTGAGCGGCTTTCAGTAAAAACTTGTACGGCGCATTCCTCTAATGCCGACACAGATGTTTCAGGTAGCGATTCAACTGTAACCGTGCTATCAATGTTCAATGATTGAGCGATACACATTGCCTGATGTAATGTACACTGCCATTCAGAGCGAGCTAACGCAGTACGGACAGCAACCGTCGGCATATCAGCCAACCGGCGAATGGCAACAGGTGTAGCAGCATGGAATTCCTCGCCAATGTTATATCGGGCGGCAACACCTTTGCGCGGACGCAGCAGGACATCCACGACATAACCCGCTGCATTGCAATGAATCACATTTGCATGTTGTCCCGTGAACAACACACAGTGCAACGAAGAGTTATCAAAAACAAGGGTGAGTATTCTGTCGTTTTCAGCCGCACGCGCTTCGCGGAACACATCGCCAATCAAGAGCGGCAGTACATCGCGGACATTCACTTTGGCGCGGTGAGCATCGGGGCGCATCATAATCGCAGTCGGAGTCCGCTGCACAGTGCATTCAACAAACACCCTCGATGGGATTCCCTTACCCGCTTCTTCAAAAGCAACGACAACCGTACCACTCTCCTGCGAATAACATTCCGTGACAATCATGCCTGATAGTGCACGGCTGAATTCCCGCGCAAGATGATGCAACGTATGCGGGTGTCTTACAGTATCACTGATGGGAACTGTCATCTGAGCTTTCTGCGTTGCTTGAGTGGGATAGTACCGGGAGCAGGTGTGTCATCGGGCGCAACTGTAGCTGGCGGTGGAACGGAGTATGCGGCATAACGCTGTTTGATGTCGGGATTCTGCTCAATGGCAAGCATGGCGGCAAGTGTGCGCTTCCAGAATGGCTGCGGTGCGGCAATTAAGGTGCGGTATGCGGTTTCACGAGAAAGTTCATCGAGTCCCGCAACAATACCAAGCGTTTCGTTCAACGGCTGTGTTGAATCGAGCGACGGCAATACACGCATAAGCGAGAGGAGGATTCGTTCGTTGGGAATCGCGTTCAAATACAACGAGAAGAGTTCGGGTTTGATTGGCGCGTGGGTGGCAAGTCCCATTGCGATAGCATTCCGCACAAGTTGTGATACATCTTTATACACCGGTTTCAATAGCGACGCTGCTTCTTGCGGCAAGGTCTGCACTATTGTATATGCAGAGCGCATTCGGACATTAGCAACAGTATCAACAAGCAGTTTGGCAAGAACCGGTGCAAGGGTCGCCACTTTGGCTTCGCCGATTTGCTGTGCCGCCGCCGCCCTGATTCTCCAGTCGTTATCACGCAATAAGGGGCTAAGTTTCGGAGCAAGAACTGCCATCTTGCACTTGCCGAACGCCCACAACGAAAAGAGTTGTGTCTCAATTTTTTGCGAGCCGAGCGAGTCGCCAATGAGTTTTGTTACCCCCATCGTATCGGCAGCATAGAGTTTGGGAATGATATACTCCAAGGCAAGCCGCTCGCGTGGTTGTGTTGTTCCGAGTTTCCCTGCCAGAAACGGCAGCGTCTCTTCGCGGCGGCGGATGAGTTCATCGCGTGCGGGCGTTACCATGTACTGATACTTTTGTGCGGCGGCGGATGCTTGAACAAATAAACTATCGAGTGTGGATGCGAGAACAAGG
>JAEUSO010000016.1 GCA_016788605.1 Candidatus Kapaibacterium sp.
TGGCGATGTCCGCCGAGTGCTGCAATTCCATGACGGTATCAATGAAGTAAAGGCAGTTGATGCTATGACACAACATCCTGTGACCGTACATTCATCGGCGTTACTCGGCGAGGCACTGGCAGTGATGGAAGAGCGCGAACATCAAATTAATGTACTGCCGGTAGTGGATGAGTTAAACACTTGTATCGGTGTTATCCGAATACATGATATAATCCGTACAACAGTTGGTTCGTAGTTGCTTACGGGTTTTCTTTCTTAGAATCCGATTGTGTTTTTAGCGGTACGGTGGTTATCTCTGTCTGCTGGCGTGCTCGCCGTATGATTTCCTCACGTCTGCGTTTTGCTTCCGCTTCCGCTTCACGCTGTGCGGCAGTTTTAGGTTTGGGTATAGTTGCAGTAGTTGCTGTTGGTTTAGGTTCCGTTGTAGTTGAGCTGTTTGGCTGAGTCGTCCGTGCAGGTGTTACTGGTTGGGGTCTGCCTTGTGATGCGTTTGATGGCGGTGTGCTGACTGAACGTTGCGATTGGGTAGCCGGAACTGTTGTGCGTGTTGGTGGAAATGTCTGTTGTTGCGGGCGTGCAAGTTGCTGCTGTGCGGTTGGTTTTGGCACTGTTGAACTTGGTTGCTGTCGGGTTATCGGTTGTGGTTTTGGAGCTGCCGCAGTATTGGGTTGTTTTTGTTGAATGACTGACGGTGTCACCGGTTTTGGTTTTTGCGGTGATTTCTTGGTTGTGTCGCGTTGCGATTTCCACGGAGATGCGCTAGTAATAAATTCTGATTTTGAAATCCGAATCGAGCGCACCGTCTCACCTATTGCACCCAAGGGTGGTAATGAAGTCCCATTGCGGTATAGCGTTACGCCTCCTGCATTACCCACCGAGAGTACGAACTTTTCAGCAGCTGACCAACGCTTGCTTTGCTGAGGAAGCAATGTCACTTGTTCACTGCGCTTACCATCGCTTGTTATGCTGATCCAAACGGTGTCGCGGGCGGTTGCCTCAAGGGTTACACTATCGCCCGATGCAGCTTGACCTGAAGAAAAATACGAGAACAGTCCGCCTTTCTTATCGCCCGAATCTTGAACTCCAACAATACCGGGGGCAACAGAGCCGGGTTGAATAGCATCGGGATTCGCTGTGGGTTGCATAAAGAAGAGATAATAGACAGAGATGCATATTCCTATACCCCCTGCTATCATAGCTATAATACCTGCCCGTTTCTTTGCATCCGTTGTTCCGATATGGCTCAAATTGCGATTTTGATATGGAACATCCGAAGCACTGCGTTTATGTTCTTTTGGTACGGACGTTGGTTGCGAACGTGGCTGCGGTTGCGGCGCGGGCTGCGAATGACGCTGCGATGATGCGGGTAAATGCTCGCGAAGCATACGCTCTATGTCTGTGTCACTGATACCCACAGATTTTGCATAACTTTTCACAAACGACTTCATGTACACCGGCGGTAAATCGCCAAAGCGCGACTCTTCGATTGCGACTATTACATGAGCGCGTATGCTGGTCAGTTTGCTAAGTTCGGCAATACTCAGGCGACGCTCTTCGCGCGCTTCGCGGAGCATTATGCTAATCGGGTTTAGTGCATCCATGTCAGTGATGAATCGTATGCTGCAGTACGTTGGTAGCCGGTGCATACGGGGAGTTTTCCGTATCTGCACAACGAATACCGAAGGGAGGACACAGGTAAAATAAAAAGTTTATCCAAATCCTCAATCAAATAGTTCTCAACCGGAGATTTCCACGTAGCACGGCAGCACTGAGGTACTTCACTCTTTTACGGTCTGTGCAAGCTGTTACAGGTGATGTCATTGAGTATTCGTCATTATCGAAAAGTTCTCGAAACTGACGTGTGTGGTGAAGTAGATTTGCCAACAACAACTCAACAGGTATTCACATTCAATGCAATCGCATGACAGAGAATTTCTGGAAATTTATGCTTCATGGCTCGTATGTGGCATTTGTCTATGCTACTGTGGCGTTCGGTGCACTCATGTACCGCCACATCTCGGATACAATCGAGCAACGGACTGTGCAGCTTGGCGAAGAGATTGATTCGTTCTATAATCCGCATGTGTTTGTTGCGCTGTCAATCTTCGCTGTGTTTTTCTGTATCTTTGTCGCAGCACTTTTTACCCACGACGAGTTGGATTTTGTGGACGGTGTGACGAACTCCACCCCCGGATTGATATTCTTTGTCCTGCCGCAGGTAATCGCCATTAATATCATTCAAATCTGGCTTCGGGCAAAGTGGCAGCGAACATCGCTTCGAACAAACGGGTTCTTAGTTCGCAAAATATTGAGCGAAAGGTTTTACCCGCTCGGTTACAATCAACTTGTTCGGATTCACGTCGAGCAAGAGTCGTTTTGGTGTGTGGTGCGGATACTGTTCCGCACTGCCGAGGGCAAACCCGAAGAGTGTTCAGTCCGCTTGTATAAACAAGGGTGTATGCAGCTTGTGCGTGCTATTCAAAAACACTCTTCGTGCGAACTGCTTATGGACGACAGGTTTTTACCCGACGGCACTTCGCCCACAGGCATATAACATGACAGGTTGTTGTGTCTGTGGTATGCCAAATACCAACAGGTCATATCTTTACTTCGTATTTACTTATCTAATCCGAATCATTATCGTATGAAATCATCAATCCGTATAGCGTCAGGTCAGGGGTTTTGGGGCGATTTGCTCTCCGCACCGCTCATGCAAGTAACCAAAGGTCAGGTGGACTACATTATGCTCGATTACCTTGCCGAGGTGACGATGTCCATCGTGCAGAAGCAGAAGTTGAAGAACCCTGCGCTCGGATATGCAAAGGATTTGGTAAGCACAACCGAAGAGATACTGCCGCACCTGATGGAAAAAGGAATCACGATGATTTCCAACGGTGGCGGTGTGAACCCCGAAGCGGCACGTGATGCGATTTTTGCGGTGGCAAAAAAGTTAGGGATCAGCGGTGTGAAAATTGGTATTGTCACCGGTGATAACATCCTTCCGCGTATGGACGAGTTGATTGCAGGCGGTCATGCCATGAAGAATATGGAAGACGGAACGCCAATAGCCGACGTCAAGGACAAACTCCTTAGCGCGAACGTGTATCTTGGCGCAGCGGGCGTTGTTGAAGCACTTCGCCAAGGCGCGAACATTGTGATTACAGGGCGGGTGACCGATACCGGTTTGACATTAGCCCCGATGATTCATGAGTTCGGCTGGAGTATGGACGACTGGAATAAAATTGCGGCGGGAACTGTGGCGGGGCACATCAACGAATGCGGAGCGCAGGCAAGCGGCGGTAATTTCTTAGGCGACTGGAAATCACTGCCCGACATGGCGAATATCGGCTTCCCGATTATCGAAGCATATCCCGACGGGTCGTTTGTTGTCACGAAACATGAGAACACGGGCGGCGCGGTGACACGAGAAACCGTAAGCGAACAATTACTCTACGAGATTGGCAACCCCGCCGAATACATTACGCCCGATTGCGTTGCCGATTTTACAACGATTCAGTTGGAAGACCAAGGCAATAACCGTGTGCGAGTGTTTGGAATCGAAGGCAAGCCCGCCACTCCATTCTACAAAGTAAGCGCAAGTTATGCGGACGGGTATGTTGCCTTTAGTTCGCTGACGTATTCAGCACCCGAAGCATACATTCGGGCAAAGGCGGGCGATGCAATCCTGCGCGAGCGGTTGAAGAACCTTGGATTGGAGTTTGATGAAATCCGCACCGAGTTTATCGGTATGAATGCGTGCCACGGTCCGCTTGCGCAGCAAATTGAACCGAACGAAGTGATGATGCGAATCGGTGTCCGCTCGCGTGATTATGCTGCGGTGGAACGCTTCGGAAAAGAAATTGCGCCGCTTATCCTGACCGGACCGCCGGGCGTAACGGGATTTGCAGGCGGTCGCCCGAAACCGAGCGAAGTTGTTGCATATTTCCCGGCGCTTATCTCGAAAGAGGTCGTGGACTTTGCCGTTCAAGTGGATGAAGTATAGCACACAACGGATAACGTTCTCTTACTCACGTGATACACGCAATATTCTTTCGGCTATGCTGCATCATCACCTTGCTGACGAGTATTGGTCGGGTTGATGTCTTCTGCTCTAATCTACGTTCCCAGATAGACCAGTACATTGCACAACAGAGAGCCAAAGATGCAGTCAATAGCCACGTGTTATCAGTGGGTTACAAGCATGATGTCGAACTATATGCCATGATTTCCACATCGATATTTGATAGCAGTGTGCACAGGGAAGTTTATCCACAGAGTTATGTTCAACTATTGGAATATCACGCTAAGTCGTTGGAGTGGAGTGGCAATGTTGCTGAACGGTCAATGTTAACAGAACCGTTACAGCAGAATGAACCCCAGATGCTTCTGCTTTCTGACACACTCACGCCCGAAGAATTTAGTTTTGCCGGACACATCCGGTACACGATGGACGGCTCGCCCGGATTACGGACAAGCAGAATCCGACCGTACACATTGGCAGCAGTCGGTGCGCTTTATACCGGAATGGTTTTAGGGTTGCATTTTTACCAACAAGCCACCTTGTGGAATAAACGTTCAAGTCGCTTCAACGTGGCGGAGGACGGGGACTACGCAGCGTATGTGGACAAATACGGTCACTTCTACGGCGGCTATATCATGTCCTATTACTCCTCCGAAGTATTGCAAGCGTCGGGCGTTGCATATGAGCAGTCGCGCATTTGGGGAACGCTCATGGGGATTGCCTACATGACGTATATCGAAATTGAAGACGGTTTTGCAACCGGTTGGTCATTCTCACCGTCGGATTTTTATATGAATCTTGCCGGAGCAACGTTTCATCTGGCGCAAACCTACGTACCGTTCTTGCAGAACTTTACCATGAAGTGGATATACACACCGCCAACATGGATTGGGGAAAAAGTGAGGCGCAATCCCTACGACACAACACAAACCTATACCACGTTCAACGATGATTACAGCGCATCAACATTTATGATTTCGATGAATATCCACAACATGCTTCCACAGCAGTGGAAAAAATACTGGGTTCCGTGGTTGAATGTGGGCGTGGGCTATGTTGTGCGAAACCTCGGCTGGCGCGACGAAACAAAACGTATTGCCGTTTCGCTTGATTGGAACTTGGTCGAGCTGATGCCCGATTTCAAAAAAGTGGTTGGCGGAACAACCGGCGCAGTGCTGAACTGGTTGGTACAATCCATCAACTATTTCAAGTTACCCTCGCCGACCGTTGAGTTCAGTAATGACGGAAACACCCGCATCCGTTTGCTCTATCCGTTTGCTCTCAACATTGGCGGAATCTATTTCTGATGCAGGCGATGGAACACACATCCTCGCTTATCCTGCCCGGCAACGCATCGCCCGACGACGTAACTGTATGGAAACGTAATGCAGAACCGGTTACGAAGCCACGTATCAGCATCATCCTGCCAATGCTGCACGAAGAAAAACTGATTGCGAAAACTCTCGCCGCATTTCCCGAACCGCTCTGCCGCGAATTCAATGTTGAGATAGTTGTCAGCGACGGCGGCAGTACCGACATGAGTGTTGCCATTGCCTCGGAAACCGCCGATGTGGTTATCACCCATACGGCAGCCCGCCGCCAAACCATTGCCGAAGGGCGCAACCGTGGTGCGGAGGCGGCATCGGGAGAGACACTCGTTTTCATCAATGCCGACACAACTCCCGCCGAGCCGCGTGTATTTTTACAAATAATCGCCGAATGGACGCAACGCCAAGGAAAGTACGCGAGTGCCGCCGCATTAGCGTGTCCGGTCGAGGTAACACCAAGCGAGCGCAAATGGAGCGACGTTCTCTTTCACAACTTCTTCAACAACTACCTGAAGGTTCTCAGCTTGTTGGGATTTGGAGTGGGGCGCGGTGAATGTCAGATCATCCGCACCGCCGCATTCCATGCAGTGCAGGGCTACAACGCCCATCTTGCCGCCGGCGAGGACTTCGACCTGTTGCAACGCATAGCCAAGAGCGAAACGATTGCCCTTGCCAACGAACTGCTTGTGTATGAATCGCCGCGCCGCTACCGCACCTTCGGTTACATGCGGATACTCGGTCAGTGGTTTATGAATTGGGTGGGCGCCACATTTTTACAAAAGAGCATCTCGAAAGAATGGACACCGGTGCGGTAGGGGGGGATTTAATCCAAGTAGTTCACCGTGCGTTCGATGCAGTCGGTAATTGATCTTTGCAATACATCACTGCAATCCGAACTACAGGATTTAGAGCCACTAGCATAGAACAAATGAACCCGCTTTTTGGTCTTTCTATCTATGATCGAACACCATGCTGTGATATAGTATTCATCAACAGAACCAACCACGCTACCAGAAGAGCGTATAGTGCGGTCATCAATAAATGTTACGTAAAAGTTTAGTATTGCCACAATAAAGTCCGCATCTGTGCGGGCATATAATGAATCAGGTATTGCTACCATACTATCAATGTCTTGCATTTTAAGTTGGTGCGTAGAATTTTTTCGAAGTGCGTTATTCCATACTCCGCTTGTGTCAATCTGAACCGATACTAGCATTTGCTCTTTCATTATCTGTTCTGATAACCGGGATACAAACGAATTGCTAAACTTCTGATTCGTATTATAAATTTGATAAAATTTCGAACTGGCATGATGAAAGCCCACACTGTCTGAAGCAACAAGTAATACCGATGTTTTTTTGTCGGAGATTGAGATAAATGCCGGATCAGTATAAAGTGTTTTTGTCATGCCTATTTTAAAACTGCAACCGCTCGTACTCAGTAAGGCAAGAGATGAAACGAAGGGTAACATGCATTTCTTCATGAAAATGATAGGGGGTAGGTAATTGATGTCTAAAATTTGGTTGTTCCTGTCCGCAGAAAACTGATTGCATTGCGTATTGAGATATTCATAGCATCCTGTATTGCAAAATTGTAGTTCGTCTCGCGGGACACACCTTTCGTTTGAAACTCGATTAATGGTTTCCGGGTTTTTCTATCGTACAAACAAACTTGAGCAACGACGATAATGCTCTGTGTTGTTTCCATACTCATGCTACTTAAATCCCTCCGATTCAGATACCTCGTATCATTCAGTTCTGTTTCAATATACACTTGAAACTTCGGGAAAGTAAAAATGTAGTCGGTTGTCGCATTGGCAAACAATGAATCTATGGATGTTGAGACCTTCGTGCTACCGTCGGCATTCTGCAAACTCCATATTCGTGATGTATCAACATTAACGGTGGCAAGAGCGCGCTCAAGACGCAGGTTATAGGTGAAGAGATGAAGATATTGGTAGGTAAATGCTTTAGGTGAAAAGTACCTTTCCTTAAACATCGGATCAATGGTAGCACCGACTTCAATTTCCATATCACCGACTGCTATAGCTGACTTTGCCGCATCGTTTAGAAGGGTGAACTCCGGCGTTCTATTCAGCTCTTTGATGTAAAGTGTCTTACAACCGATGAACGCACTACCTGCCATGCACAATGCAATGAGCATTATCCGTTTTATCATAACTAACTCCCCGATGAATGAAATTAAAGCACCCGTATTAGTGAGGCACTTCCCCTATGGATGCAGATACGTTGCTCAATAATACAAAAAAACATCCAACTGCGTTGCAATGTGAGAGCCATTCTGTTTATCATTTGTCTATGAGAATACGACGTTCTCATTTCGGTATTTTCCACCATAACTGCAACTTTTCTTCCGCTTCATCCAACCTACATCTCCGGTTGCAGGTATCATTGTGGAACGTAAAGAAGAACGATGAACAATACACACGAGGAATTTATCAACGTATTCGAGCCGGTACGAGAGCGGCTGTGGCGGTTTATTCGCGCCATGGTGTTCAAGTACGAGAAGGGTGGCGGTTATGAAACCGCACGGGATATCATGAGCGATACGGTTCTTCATGCGCTTGAAGAGTTCACCTCGCTTCGTGATAAACAGGCGTTTCTTTCCTACTGTTTTACTGTGGCAAGCCGCTTGTATAAAGCGCAGTTTGTTCGACGGAAATTTTGGGGTGTGTATGAGGAAGAGATTGCGGCAAACATTACCGACGGCGGAACCCCGCCCGACTTGGGCATGGATGTTCACTTGCTCTACAAGGCACTTGAAACGCTTCCGCCCGCCATGCGCGAGGCAACAGTACTTTTCGAGATTAGCGGGCTTTCGCTCGCAGAAATACAACAGATTCAGGGCGGGTCGCTTTCGGGTGTGAAGTCACGCATAGCAAGGGCGCGAACCCGGCTTGTGCAGCTGTTAGGCGAACACAATGTGACAGTGAACACATTGAATGAACCGGAGGAAATTCAGAGTGGCAATGAGCCGATGAATAATGAGAGCCATATCATATCAAACCAACAATCAATCGGGAGAACTTCATCATGAAAACACAGAAAACATCATCGGATACAATCAAACTCCTGTTTAACCGCGCTGCACGTAGCACTGTTATGGTTAAGGCAAACGATGTGGCGGATATTGTGGAACACAATGCACATCCGCGTGTCCGCCTTGTACAAGAACAAGAGCGCAAAACAATGACGCTGTTTTTCACTTCGTTGCTGAGTGTTCTGCTCTCGATGGCAACGGTGGTTCTACTATGGGGCGTTCTTCCAAAAGACGGAGCGGGTGATTCACAAAAAAGCACAGTAGATTCCCCGCAATATGTACCATCAGATGAACACATCCAACTGAACGAAACCGGTCATTCAAGCAAAGAACATTTAAAGAGAATTGTACTGCAAACCATTTCAGCGCGTCCTGAATCACCTGTACGTCGCTCCGCAAATGTCAATATCGAGGGAGTTGCAGTTATCGAACTTAGTCGTGAAGAGTTACATGTGCTGAACCTTGATATTAAGGAGGAGTGTGCGTTACGAAGCTACGTGAAGCGTGCCGACGGTGTTATCGAGGTGAGAATACACTCGCCGTTTGCAAAGAGTATTGATGTGCGGGAATCCGAACAGGATATGGGATGGGTACTCGCGGACCGAATTCCACAAACAGTCATGCTGACAACGTCGCGCGGGCGTGTGATAACATATACGCCGGATGATAACGACCCGTCGCTTTCGGCTGCATATTGGAAGGATAACACGATGTATCCAACCCCTGAATCGAAATTCTACAATGATAAGCCATACAACGAGGTACATCAGATTTTGATACAACCGGGCGACGAAGAGCCGACTGTTGAACAGATGAATCGGCGTATTGAGGAGAATATCAGGAACGGTGTTGCGCTTATCTTTATCAAGGTAACGAAGGAACAGGATAAGCAGATGCATGACCACCATGTAGGGTATCTGCGTTCACTTTCCGGGAAGATTCGTGGCGGTCGGTTGGTTGCCGTTGGTGCGGCGGTAAGTTCGACGTGTTCCGAAAGGGTGTTGGCATGGTATGAACTCGACAGCGCACTCATCGCACATCTGCCGCAACGCTATCGCCGCGCACTCAGTAACGAGGCAGGAATAGAATACACGGAAGACGAAACGGCGGCACATGATGACTCGCGTGTGCAATCGGGTTGCCGGTATCTTGATGCGTGCCGTACATTCGCCGGAGTTATCAGTTCGTCGTCAATCTATCCAAATCCCGCAACCACACTTGCTTCCCTTGATGTACATATCCGGCAATCGCGTGTATGTACGGTGACGCTGCACTATCTGAACGGCATCCATGCCGCCACGCTTCATCAACAACTCCGCCTTGATGCGGGGAAGCAAAGTATTCCTATCAAGGTGAGCGACATTCCCGACGGCATCTACATCATCTCGCTTATCACCGACGCGGGCGAGCGCATTTTGCAAAAGGTGGTGGTAGGCAGGTGAGTGAGGGGCTTAGATGAAAAATCTGTTGTTCGTCCTATGAACTACTTTTCTTTGTTGCTTCGATAATCTGAGTAATTGGCATTACGCTGTCGGATTGCTGAGTAAGTCCTGAGTCGGTAGGCGTGGCAACAGCATTTACCAACGTCATCAGAATTTGTGTTTGGTCATCAGGTCGAGCGGCGTTGATAAAGTCCTGAATTGAGTTAGTTAACCGCTGTCTATGTTTTGATGCCTCAAGTAAATGTAGCTGTGTCCTGAAAATTTTTATGGCTATTGTAGCGATAGAACCGAGAACAGCAAGCAACCCAACTTTGGTGATTAAAGTTGTAAGAAAAGGTGTGTAGTCAACTACATTCCCAATAACCTTGGCATCAGCAATCTTCATACATGGAATTATTATACATATTGCAATTACAATTGCAGCAGCTAACCCACCCCAGATTTTTGAACTCCTTGAATAATCCCTTACTGCATTGCCAAACTGTGCATCGGCACTGGTAATACTTATACTTCGGGCTTCAAACTGTATTGTTGCTATCTTCTCGTTAATGAATTCCTGAATTTTTGTTTCTCCATCAGCAACAGTTTTATTGTAGTTATTAATTAGTTCATTGATACCGTTTTGTTTGGTTATCAACTCAGAAGAAAGTGCTTGCATATTGGAAAGTTCTGCGGAAGGATAAGGGAAAAGTAAAGAATATGGTAGTAGACCTTGAACTACATTGAGAAGAGTGAGAACCTCATTTCTAAAGCCCTCATTAATGTAGGTTTTAACCAATTGTGAATATTGATCATCATCACTATATGCAATCTGCGATAATCCACCATTTCTGAATGATGTCAATGGTTGAATTAGATTTGAAGCAAGGTTAGGTTCGATAAATCCGCAGTAAAAATAGATATAGCTTACAAGGTTCTTAATAGATTCAACAGTGTGTAATAATCCATCTTTATTTCCATTGTACATTGGATGTTCTGTACGGTTTAGCTCATAACTATCAATTAATGTTAAAATATCCCTACAGACATTTTTTAACTCTTCGTGTTGTGATTGTACAGCCCTAACAAATAATTGATTGGGTATCATTGTCTATATCCTTTCTACTCTCGCTCCCAGCACTTGCAGAAAGCATTGTTTGTCATTCGTTTGCAATAGATGTCCCCACGACCGATTGCACATCATATCTGTCCCACCATTCTTCAAGCGTGGTGATGATAAACTCGCGGCTTTCGGTGATGCACTCCTCGACGGCGGTGATGAGGTTCTCGCGCAGCACATCAAGGACAATCGTGGTTGCAGATTCATTGCTGATTGCAGCAGCCATTTGCCATAGGGCGGCAGGCAGTTGCTCGGTGTACCGTGCAATGGTACGGTGGGTGTGGGTTGTTCGCTCGGCAATATCGCTGAGCGGGCGAAGGATGTGCTCAAGTGCGCGGAGTTCTGTTTGCGCCGGTACTAACTCGGTGATGATTGTTCCGAGTTCGTCCTGAACAGCAATCGTGCTGTCGAAGAGTTCGGCGGTCTCGCCCGTTCTATTCTTTTTTGCAGTAACGTGGAGCGATGCAATGCGCCGCTTTTGCTCTTCGATAAACGTATGCAGCTCTGCAATACGAATTTCCACCCGCTGCGTCCGTTCGGGTATCGAAAGCGATGCGCTTCCTTCGGTGATGAGGGCACGGACAGATTCAGGAACAGCGGGCAAAGTATATTCATCGGCAAGGGAGTTCAGGACTTCCGAGCCGGAGCGGATTCGCTGCATGATGGCGGGCGCAAGCGACTCGAATATCACGGATTCCGTCAGTGAGAGCGAATCCCAAATAGACGTGCCTTCGGCGGCAATCCGGTCAATGATTGCGTTGAGCCATTCGTTCAGCACATCGTGTCCGCCTTTGCTGTGATGCAATGCCAAAAGCGTTGAGTTGAAGTCGTGCATCCACTCGGCAATCACAGCGCGAAGCACGTACATGTCAAGCAATCCGACGGCATGAAGGGCGGAGGAGAATGACTCGATGATGGTGAACTGCGCTTCGGTGTTGCCTGTGAGATAACTCTCGTTGCGATACCACCAGTGGGCGAGTGCATAGTGCATCCGTGTTTCCTGATCGCGCAGCGTCGGCGCGGAGGAAATGGCAATGCGAATCAGTTGCTTGTTGGCAAGCGCGGGCGCAAAATGAACGAAGCTCTCGTCCGATTCTATAAAGTATCGCGCCACATCAATTTTGTGTGCGTGCAGCGAGCGAACAAGCAACGTAAATTCAGTATAAGGCACACCCCCGAAGAGCGAAATGGAGCCGTCGGGATAATACCGTTTCGGTGCATAGAGCAGGGAATCGCACGCATAGTGCCTGCCTGTGAATTTCGTGCGGTGCGTGACAACGGTGTGTGCATCCTGCGTGGTGAATGTCCGGATGGCAGCGGCTACTTCTTCAGCAACTTCGTAGCCGGGTGCATAGGGGTCAATGATGCGCTCGGCAAGAAGAAGACGGTGGCGTTTTACAGCGGGCTTTTTGGTGCGGATATGGATTATCACATACGCTTCGCCGTCACCTGCGGGGCGTACGGTGGTAATGCTTTCCACAACGTCGCGTTCAACAAGGTCGGGGATTTCTGTTTTGCGGAGGACGCTTGTGTAGTGGCTCTCGGTGCAGGCATAAAGCACCTGACCTGATTCATGCAAACCGTCGGCAAGGTTATGAAGGGAAATCGTTCCATCGTCATCAATACAAAACACAGTGTCGAGTGCCGCCTGTTCGCTGCTCCGAATGTTGATGGCATTGCCATACAGCGCAGTGGTGAGTGAGCAGAGAGTGGCGGGGGATTCGCTGGTGCGAAGGTCGCGCAGACGAACATTCAGCGATACACTGTTCACAAATCCTGATTGATGCGACTGCGCCTCTTCAATCGCGGCGGTGATAAGCACGGGTGCATATCGTCCCGCAAGAGCAACAGTATGTCCGCTATGGACGGTAGCAATGCGCGTAAGCATTTTTTCCAAACACACGGGACGAACCGTTTGATAGTCCGCACTATGAACATAGCGAACTATGTCTGCGGCTGCGCGTGCGTATGCCGAAGCATGATGTTCGGGCAGAGCGTGCAGTATGTCAATGCACTCGCGCAGTACGGAAGCCATCGGCGGATATGCAGCGGTAAGGGAATGAAACGAGATTCGGGATACAAGTGCCGGAGACGCAGAACAATGCTGAACAGATGCAGCAAATGCGTTATCGAGATTGGACGGCAGGAGCGTGGGGGATTGGCGGCTTGGCGGAAGCGTGTCTGTGTACTTCATCAACAGCAGCGCAAGCGCGTATTCCGTAACCGACGGCAGGTTACCACCATCGGCGGAACACAGAAACCCTTGTGCATTGCAGGGAACGGCAATGCGGCGCGCCGAATCTATGCACGCGGTAACAAGATGATGTGAATCAAACAGAGCCATGACGGGCAACGGTGCAGAGTGAATCTGCGTTCGTTGGAGAGAGTGATTTGCTGCACTCGAAACTACAAAAATTCAGTTCGCGTGGTACTGCGGAATATCGGTGAAGAATATCTGCGCGGGAATTACTGCTTGAGTGAGCGTTGCACTGCGGCGGCAACTGCTGCGGGCTGCAAACTGTCCATGCAGTGGTATTCCTTGTTCACACATGTTCCGCGAAAGAAACAATGGCAGGACTTGTCGGGCTGGATAATCTCGCCCCTGCCGTAGAGTTCGAACTCGTGTGGATTAAAAATGTTGTTCATCAGGATTAATGGTTTCCGCAAACCAACGGCTACGTGCATTGCCATTGTTACCGCACTGACAACAGCATCGCATTCGTTCATCTGTTCCATGAAATCGCGCAGCGGAAAAAAGCCCGGATATAATGCGCCCGTTTCGTTATGGAACTTCGTGTTCACATCATGCTCTTGCTTTCCGCCTAGCAACATCGGTTGCATACCCGCTTCTTGCAAGAGTGAGATAAGCTCGATCCATTGTTCGTCGCGCCATTTGCGTGATGTCCACCTGTCGCCGCAACCGGTATTCAACCCGATGAGCGGTTTTCCATTTGTGCGGAGCGAGGCAAAACGCCCGCTCGCCGGCACATCAAGAACATACTCTTCGCCAGCGAACGACCATCCGCAGATGTCGAAGATTTCGTCCACATAGTGTTTTGTATTTGCTTTATTCACATCGTCGAACAGACCCGTATTGAATTTATGTGTGGCGCGTTCATTCGCAGGCGAGGGCTTGCCGTTGCGAAGAGTGAATCCCCATAATTCATTTGTACGAACCGACGAAGCCAATGCACACGCATGGGGATCTTTATCCAAGTTGATGCAGAGGTCGAAGTCCGTGTTCTGAATCCATAATAATGATTCGGGTGAAAACGCAAGCGGTTTATGCACAGCGGCAGGAAGAATGTCGGGCGAATACGTTAGCCAGCAGATTGATTTTGTGGGATATTCTGAACGGAGTTTATGCAGCAATGGCGTTGTGCGAATCACATCACCGATAGCGCCGAGTTTTATCACGAGTATCCAGCCGTCCTGCGGCGAAAACTGTTGGCATGATGCACAGTGCACGCCTGTGTCTTTATGCGGTTTGCAGGGAATATCGCCTCGAAAATGCAGGCAATCAATACGAAACTCTGGATACGTCATCTGTTATGGTGCGGATGCTGGTACGTGCTTGTAAAAATCAAAATGTGTATTGCAACGAAAAAGAGTATTGCAGGTAGTGGACAAAGAGTTCTTGGGTTTGTTGTGTTCTATTCGGAGTGAGTAATTCCGCCCGCCGTTCATCCGATACGGTGCGCAGGTCGCGCCCAATCAAGTTAAGGATGCCATACCCGCAACTTACGTTAATACGAAGCGGTTCATTGATATTACCTTGTACACCAAGCCGCAAAGCTGCACCGGCTCGAAATGCATCTTCCTTGAGCGTCACATTCGATACTTCAGTAGAAACGCCTGTACTCTTCTCCTCAAAATTATATGTGAATGTAGGTGCCTGATTGTAAGTTCCTGTTGCTTCGATGCCACCATAGATAAATCCTTCAGCCAATGGGAGCTTCATTATCCGGTGTTGAAATCCGGCAATCAAACTGAAGGTATTTGAAGATACACTGGCACGGCTAATGTCTGTTCGGTTTTCAAGTCGGTGAAATCCACGATAAAATGTCATGTCTATACCAATAGGAATGATATACTGTTGCGTTGAACCAAATTGGTAATTTACACGTGCGCTTATACCTGATTGCGCTCCGAAGAATCCTGAACCTGTTAATGCCGGGTCTGAATTTCTATCAGGAAAACTTAGGACGGGATACTTTGCAGAGTTCAACCCCATAAGAAATGTTGAGGTATAGCCGATTTCCGTACGGATGACATAGTTCTTCGGTTCATTTTGCGCTTGGGCGGAACAAACAAGCAGCATAAGAAAAATGATAATACTGCCGGTGTTTGTCAGGGTGTTGTTCATATTGATGGGTGTCCAGTAATGATTGTTCTGCACGCAGTAACACATGCAGCGGGTATTCCATTCCGTGTGCAATATACTATATCACGGTTCACAAGCAAGGTCATTCTGCGTCGGTCTTTCGGATGCCAATCATATCCGCTCGCGGATTGTGTACTCGGCGTTGGTGAGCGAGTTCTTGACAATCATCTCGCCAAGCAATCCCATCGAGACAAGCTGAACGCCAACGATAATCATTGCTATTCCCATAAAAAGGAGCGGACGGTTGCTGAGCGAGGTCTGGTTCATCGCCCATTCAATACTCAACGTCAGGTCAATGCCAAAGCCGATGAGTGCGAAGAGTGCGCCCACCGTGCCGAACAAATGCAACGGTCGTTTGATAAAGCGCGTTGTGAAGACAACCGTGAGTAAATCCAAAAAACCTTTCATGTAACGGCTGAACCCGAACTTCGATTGTCCGTACTTTCGTGCGTGATGCTGCACCGGCAGTTCGGTGATGCGGAATCCTTCCCAATGGGCGAGCGCGGGAATGTAGCGGTGCATTTCGCCATAAACCTGTACCGTTTTCACCACGTCGCGCCGGTATGCTTTCAGCCCGCAGTTGAAATCATGCAGCTTGATACCGCTGACAAAGGAGGTGACGGCATTGAAAAACTTCGACGGCAGCCGTTTTTCCAAAGGGTCGTGGCGTTTCTTTTTCCATCCGCTGACAAGGTCGTACCCTTCATTGATTTTTGCAACAAGGTTCGTCAGTTCCGCAGGGTCGTCTTGTAAATCCGCGTCCATTGTTATCACAACATCGTGCTTTGCTGCCGCAAACCCGACCGAGAGTGCCGCCGACTTTCCGTAGTTCCGGCGGAAACGGATTCCTTTGATGCGGTTATTGCGGCGGTTGGCGTTACGAACAACCTCGAAGGATGTATCGGTGGAGCCGTCGTCAATAAACAGGACTTCGTACCTGCCACGGGCAAGCGGCTCTAACTCTTGTTCCAACCGTTGGATAAGTTCCGGCAGCGACTCGTCTTCGTTCAGCATCGGAATAACAACACTAATACTTGGCGTATCGGATTGATGCCTGTTTCCGCGTTCGTGATGACGCTGACGGTTCTCGTTCGCGCGCTGTTCGATGCGTTGTTCGTTACGATTCTCGTTATTGCGCTGCTCGTTACGATTATCACTGTTACGTTGCTCATTACGGTTGTAGCGCCGTTGGTCGCGTTGCGGTTTTTGAGGTTTGTCGTCCGTCGTACTTTCCAATTCCGATGGTAACGGTGAATCTGTATCCTTCACATCGGAACGCTCGCGACGTTGGTTGCGGTCGCGTCTGTTGTTGAACCGGCGTTTGGAATTCCGTTGCTGTGTGTCTCCGTCCGGCGGAGCAGGTGTATCGTTAGTGTACTGTTCTTCCTGAGTGCTGCTCATGCTTCTTGGTAACTGCTTTTGTGTTTGGTAATGATACTACGGTTTGTGGCAAGAATAATGCCTTCTGCGCGAAACTCACACAAGAACCGACGAGAGTTCCACATAAAACGTCGGGAGCGGTTTTTTCTTTTCCCAAGTTTCGTTTAGCGGTGTGGTTGTAATCTCGCCCGCGTGCTCGCCAATCATGCAATCTGATTTTCCGGCAAGCAACATATTCACCGCCGATACGCCCAGACGCGATGCTAATACACGATCGCGCACGGTGGGTGTGCCGCCGCGCTGGATATGTCCGAGGATGGCAACCTTCGAGTCAATATCATAGGATTCTTTGAGCATCCGTGATACGTCGGTTGCGCTGCCAAGCTGGTCGCCCTCGCCAACAATAATAATCGTGCGCCGGTGGGCATGTTCATTGATACGCCCTGCAAGGTCGGCAAGGTCGGTATGTGTTTCGGGAACGGCAATCGCCTTTGCGCCGCAGGCAACGCCTACATCCATCGCAATAAACCCTGCATGGCGACCCATAACTTCGACAACAAAAACCCGTCCATGCGATTCCGCAGTGTCGCGGATACGGTCAATCGCTTCGGCGGCGGTATTGATGGCGGTGTCGTAGCCGATGGTGTAATCCGTACCAAAGAGGTCGTTGTCAATCGTGCCGGGTGTTCCCACGATAGGAATGCCATGTTCTTGGTATAAATAATGCGCACCGTGAAACGTGCCGTCTCCTCCGCAAGCGATGATACCTTCGATGCCGTGATCACGGACATTCTTAGCTGCACGTTCACGTCCTTGCTCCGTCTTAAAATCCTCGCAACGGGCAGTTTTCAGGATTGTTCCGCCACGCGAGATGATATTCGCCGTCTCTTTTCTGCCGAGAGTAGCGATATCACCGTCTATCATACCTTGATAACCCTCGTAAATACCAATTGGCTCAATGCCACGGTTCAGGCACGAACGGACAACGGCGCGAATATGTGCGTTCATACCGGGCGCGTCGCCGCCGCTTGTAAAAATTGCTATACGGTTCATAAACTATGGTGCGAGTGTGGCGGGATGCCTGATAACTTGAATAATAAGTGATGCAATCTACCGATTTTCCATTCTTCCGCCACGAGGTTTGTCACGATTTTTGCGACTATAACCATGACACGTTTTTTTTTGAGACGCATCCCGAAACACCGTGTCCTTTGCCGTATTGCACCGGTTGGTATATATCCCAAACTCTTGGCGAAGCCACCAATAGGGTGAACATTCCCACACAAGTATGCTCATTATCTTTATTCAATAACATTATCTTGAGGAGTACCTATGAGATTTTTTCGTTACGCACTGGCAGTAGTGCTTGCCCTTGCAACAGCGGCAGCTACGGCGCAGAACCCATCTACACCGATTGATTTCAGTGCGAAAGCAATCAGTGCAAACTCAACAACTATCGGACACGCCATGCTTCAATGGTCTGCTCCGCTTAAGGTGGATTCGGCTTCGATACCGACATCATACAATGTCTATCGCTCAACCAAACAAAGCGAGAATATGGCGGATTATACACTGATTGCTACGGTATCCGTACCGGTACGCTATCCGCTCTATTCCCATATTGATAGCAGCTTGGCTAAGGGCGTGTATTTCTACTTCATAAAAGGAGTTATCGGTTCAACCGAAGGAAGCCGTACACCGATAAAGTCAGTCAGCATTCCGACGAATTCCGGCGGGAACGAGAGTACCTTCAAGTTCGTAACATCTCCTAACCAGTCAGCAAAAGCCGGCTCGTCATACCGCTATGAAGCGCGTGCTACACACCCAGACCAAACGAAGTCCTCACTCATCCGTTACGAACTCTTCTCTGGTCCGCAAGGGATGACGGTTAATAGCACAACAGGTCTTGTATCGTGGGACGTACCTGCGAATTTCACAACAGCGGTTACGGTAAAAATTAAGGCATTCATTGACGGAACATCGGAAGTTATTTACCAATCATGGACAATTAAACCGAACAATGATGGCGGCAGCAATACCGAAAAAGGATGCGCCACGATTTATGGTTCGGTGAAGGATGAAGACGGCAACCCGATCATCACAGGTACGGTGATTGCATATGTCAGCAAGATGTCGAAAGATTCAAGTGTGAATTACGTCGGCATGTTCAAAGCAACTATCCAACAAGGAATGTATTTCTTGCGTGTCAATGCCGGCGAGTACGCAATTTTCACCGAAGGCGAATTGCATTTCGGCGAATGGCATTTGAACAAAACATCTGCTACCGATGCGAACAAATACACGGTTGCGTGCAATGATACTCTCAAAGCGGATTTCGTTGTCACCAAGCGTCCTGCCGAAGTGAAATTCATGTTCAGCGGCGTAGTAACGGACGCAGCTACTAATCAGGGAATCCCTGCCGTTGTCACGTTCTACCGTCGCAATTCCAATGGCAGCGGCGATAACCTCGGCGATGCAATCACAGTTAAGACCAATATGAATGGAGAATATGAAGTGTCGCTCTCGGACCGCTGGAGCTATGTGGCAATGGCAAAGGGCATATCGCAGGATTATCTTGTTCAATACTTTAACGGTGTGTCGTTGCTTTCACAGGCGGAACTTCTTACACCGACGGCAAACCGCACCAATATCAACTTTGCACTTGGTATGCGCCAGCAGTACAACAACGGTCTGAACGGTCGTTTGCTTGATAGCGCAGGTACGGGCATCAAAGGTCAGGTTATTGCAATTCTGATTTCGGGCAATGGTAAGGAAAACGGTCTTACCAAATACCGGACGGTTGAAACCGATGCAAACGGTAACTACGAACTCCGCAATCTTGCGCCGGGCGATTATGTCCTCTTTGGCATTCCGAATGTCCGCACAAGCGTACCGGGCTATTACAAAGCAAATGATTTTGCCGCACTCCGTTGGTCGGACGGCACACGTATTACACTTACTGAAACAGGCGTGTTGAGCGGTCAATACAACATCCGCTTGATGAATGGCAACGGTAAAAAAGGTATCATCCGCATTGGCGGCAATACAAAAGAAAAGGGCGGAATTATCAAAACCGGTAATGGCGTTGTTCAAGCTGCTGTTGGTATTCCGGGTGTGTTCATCGCTGTTGTTGATGCAAACAACAAGGTTGTAGATTACACATTCAGCGCAAGCAACGGTTCGTATTCGGTTGCCGATGTCGGCTTCGGTCTTGTTCGCGTTGTTGCCGATCATCCCGAGTTTATCGGCTCGACGCAAGAGCTTACTCTTAGCGGAACATCGTTCACAATAAATAATGATGTGCAGCTTGTCCGTTCTGTTGTGTCATCGGTTAGCGAAGAAGCGGTACAAAACCTTAGCGTTGCTCCTAATCCAGCAACAGACCTCGTATCACTTCGCTTCAACGGCGAGCAAACGACCGCACGCATTAGCATTGTGAATACGCTCGGTGTGGAAGTTTCCTCACTCATCGCAGATGTTCAATCAGGTGCTAATGTGGTGAATATCCCGACTGCCTCGCTCGAAAGCGGCGCATATACAATTCGCATTCAACGCGGCGGTGCAACATCCGCTGTCCGAGTGGTAATTACCCGCTAAACAATCCCGTTTAACGGTATGTATCAACCCGCTTCGTGAAGAACGAGGCGGGTTTTTTATTGCCCGGAACGCATGGTGGAGTACCTCCATTAATCATGTTGATATAGGAAGATATTAGTTTGTAACGTATTGTGGAGTAAGAACTTAGTTTAAATTTTCATTTTGTGGTACTGGAAAAAATCAATAAAAAGTGTCGCTATGATTGCTTGCGTATCGGGATAAGTTTGTCCACGAAATCACAAGAGTTTCGGGCGCAGAACACAGAACGGTAACGAGGTTATAGGTTTGCTATTACAGGATGTTCACTGCGCCGGACTTGAAGATTACTGAATAACGTATTCACTGGAGCGGTACTATGAACTACATTCTCTCACTTTGCATTGTAGCATTATGCAACGTCGTTGCTTTTGCCCAGATTCCTGCCACCATCAATTATCAGGGTGTGCTTGCGCTAAATGCAACAACCGTTGTTCCTGATTCAACCTACATTGTCTCATTTCGGCTGTATGCTTCCCAAGCATCTGCAAATGCAGTGTGGTCGGAGCAACGTGTAGTAACAACACAGCAAGGCGTGTTCGATGTTATTCTGGGTGAACTGAATCCATTCGCTGTCCCTTTCGACAGACCGTATTGGTTGGGTGTAACAGTAGAAGGACAAAGCGAAATGCAACCACGCATTCCGCTTGTCAGTGTGCCGTATGCATTGCAAGCAGTGAAAGCAGTATATGCGGATTCGGCGCGATATTCAACAACAGCGGGTCGTAGCGATACGGCGAATATTGCCATACGTTCCATCATATCGGATACAGCCCTCATAGCAAATGAGATTTCCGGCGATGCAAAAGGTGTGGTGATTAGTGTGAACGGTTTGCAAGGCAACATAATCTTGGAAGGAACTGGCGGAACTACAGTCAGCACAAGCGGTTCGCGGATACGCATTAGTAGCACAGGAGGTAATGGTATTGCTACAATCACCAGTAATGATGGTAGTATCAGCGTAGTTATTGGTCCGGCAGGAGCAGACCTGTCAATTGCCAATAACGCTATCACAACCGAGAAAATTCGCAACGCATCTGTTACACTTGAGAAACTTGCCCCGGGTGTGATTCCATCATCATTACCGCCTTCGGGAAATGCAGGTGGCGATTTAAGCGGTACATATCCGAACCCCATTGTGCGAAATAACGCAATCACAACATCAAAACTCGCGGATAAGTCGGTTACATCTGCAAAGCTTGATGATATTACAACTGCTGGTACGTACGGTAATTCCGGCACAGTCCCGCAGATAACTGTGGATGCTCAAGGTCGGATTACATCGGTGCAAAACATTCCTATCAGCGCAACAAACCTAACAACTGCCGGCGGTGATTTATCTGGCACATATCCCAATCCCAGTTTAGCACAAAAGGGAGCAACATCGGGACAAGTATTGAAATGGAATGGTACAGCATGGCTTCCTGCAAATGATGATGGACAGGTTTATACCGCCGGAGCGGGTATTTCAATCAGCGGAGCAACCATAACAAATACAGGCGATACGGATGCCAGCAATGACATAACAACGACAACGCAAGCGGGTGGTGATGTGAGTGGAACATTTAACGCGCTCAAAGTTGATAGGATACAGAATCGAAATGTATCTTCCGATGCACCTGTCAATGGTCAGGTTCTACAATTCAATAGTACAACAAATCAATGGGAGCCGACGACTATAACTACTGGTGCGAATGGTGTTGCCGGCGGTGATTTAACTGGAACATATCCGAATCCAACAATAGCACAGAAAGGTGCAACAACAGGTCAAGTACTTGCGTGGAGTGGTACTGGGTGGTCGCCTATAACTCCATCTACATCAGGTACAGCAGGTGGCGATTTAACTGGCACATACCCGAACCCAACTTTAGCACAAAAGGGTGCAACAAGCGGACAAGTATTAAAATGGAACGGCACGGCATGGGCACCAAGTGCGGATAACGGAGATAGTTACACAGCGGGTGATGCAATCAACATCACGGCAGGTGCAATCGGTGTGAACAACGCGGGAATCACCACAGCCAAACTTGCTGACGCAAACGTAACAACAGCGAAACTTGCCGATGCATCCGTAACATCAGCTAAACTCAATCAGATGAGTGCAACATCAGGACAAGTATTGAAGTGGAACGGTACATCATGGACACCAAGTGCGGATAATGGAGATAGTTACACAGCGGGTGATGCAATCAACATTACAGCAGGTGCAATTGGTGTGAACAATTCGGGAATCACCACCGCGAAACTTGCTGACGCAAACGTAACAACCGCGAAACTCGCAGATGCCAACGTAACAACCGCTAAACTCGCCGACGCATCAGTAACATCATCGAAGTTGAATCAGATGAGTGCAACGAGTGGACAAGTATTAAAATGGAACGGTACAGCATGGGCACCAAGCGCAGACAACGGCGATAGTTACACTGCGGGTGATGCAATCAACATCACAGCAGGCGCAATCGGTGTGAACAACGCGGGAATCACGACTACCAAACTTGCTGACGCATCAGTAACCTCAGCTAAACTCAATCAGATGAGTGCAACATCAGGACAAGTATTGAAGTGGAATGGCACATCATGGACACCAAGTGCGGACAATGGAGATAGTTACACAGCGGGTGATGCAATCAATATCACAGCAGGTGCAATTGGTGTGAACAACGCGGGAATCACGACCGCCAAACTTGCTGACGCAAACGTAACAACAGCGAAACTCGCTGACGCATCAGTAACATCAGCTAAACTCAATCAGATGAGTGCAACGAGTGGACAAGTATTAAAATGGAACGGCACAACATGGACACCAAGTGCGGATAACGGAGATAGCTATACAGCAGGTGATGCAATCAACATCACGGCAGGTGCAATCGGTGTGAACAACGCGGGAATCACGACCGCGAAACTCGCAGACGCAAACGTAACAACCGCGAAACTCGCAGACGCAAATGTAACAACGGCTAAACTCGCTGACGCATCAGTTACCTCAGCTAAACTCAATCAGATGAGTGCAACAAGCGGACAAGTATTAAAGTGGAATGGAACAGCATGGACACCAAGTGCGGACAATGGAGATAGCTACACAGCAGGTGATGCAATCAACATCACGGCAGGTGCAATCGGTGTGAACAACGCGGGAATCACCACAGCCAAACTTGCAGACGC
>JAEUSO010000170.1 GCA_016788605.1 Candidatus Kapaibacterium sp.
AATGCTTGAATCCATCAGCGGCGCTGAAACATACCACCGGATTTTTCCATCGCCGTTCACATCGCGGTCAAGCGTGCGCTCTTCACATTCGGTGATGATAACACCAATCGAATCGGCAAGGAGGTCTTTCACAAATTGTACGTTCTCGATATTATTCGGCAGCCATCCCCGCGCCGAGCCACCCGAACCATGAAGCAAAAACGCAACACCCTGCATTGCCGGAGGAAAGGAATAATACACATTCTTGTTTTCAGCTTCGCCTCTGATCTGCTCGTACCGGATGCGAACAGCGGCGGTATCAAGCGGACGGAATGTAGCGGTGCAATTCACATTCGCACTTGGCATGATAAAACTTACGTGCCATTCGTTACGCGATTCACTAAACACAAGGTTGGCGTCATTCAGCCACTCGCCGAATACTTCGTTTGCCTGCATAGCACGCGCAAAAATGTGGACGGTATCACCCGCCTTGTACCTGCCTCCGCCATAACCGTTTGTTACTGTCAGTTCGTAGTTGTTGGCGGGTTGCTTTGCTGTGTCAATAATATTTCGGAGTAAGAGTTTAAGGGTGATGTAGGTTGGTGTGACGTTTCGCATCAGCGAGCGCACAGAGATAACACCCGCCACGTTTCTGTTCCAATCAATCCACGGAGAAAAACCGAACGCCCCTTGCGAAGAGTTATCATAAACAACACCCGAAGATTTAGTCGGCATTTCCACCCAGTTACCAATACCGTAGCGGCTCTTTGCCATATTAGTATCATATTGCTGATATGCATCGAACGGTGAACTGACGATTGCAGCACCACGCGTTTGGTCACCCGACATTATGACTACACTTTGCTCACTAAGAATGCGCTTCCCATTATAGAGTCCTTTGTTCAACAGCATGGTAAGGAAACGCGCATACTCATTCGCAGACGAACGCGCACCTCCGGCAATCTGCGGGTTATCGGTTTGTCCCAATCCTTCGTAGTCGGTGAGTGTCATGCCAAGCGGTCGTGCGATGCGCTCGGCAAACACCGAATCCCACGGCTTGCCTTCAATAATCTCGACGATGCGTCCGGCAACATGCATTGATGCGCCGCCGTAGCGGAATTGCGTGCCGGGAGTTGAAAGCAATGTTGTCGTCAGACCAATCGAATCCACTGCTTGCGAAAGAGTGAGCGAGCGATTGGATTCAAATCCGGTGTTGCCCGGCAAGCCGCTTGTATGGCTCATCAGTTGGCGGATGGTGATTCCCGCTTTTGAACCATTGAATGTCGTAAGATATTTTCCGCAACTATCATCAAGCGAGAGCTTGCCTGCATCCACAAGCGACATTATCACCGCACCCGATAACCATTTCGACGACGATGCAATCGGCACAACGGAATCCGCCGTGAACACACCTGTTGCTTTTGTAAAGAGCGTTGCGGTTGGAGAAAGAATCACAGTTGCCGTTTTGCCTTGCAATCCGCCCATAGCCCGCGCAGAGTCGCTCAAGAGTTTATCAACCGGGGCAAAGTTATAGGGCTGTGCCGCTGCCATGACAGAGCAACAAATGGCAACGAAGAGAGTAGTGATGTTCATAGCGATACAAGATGGGTTGATACACTCAGGATTATGAGTTTGCATAGACGGCTGATTCGCCGTGAGGGTTTAATCGTAATCCCCCGACACCATAGAAAAACACCCCGCAACACATAAGGTTACGGGGTGTAGAGAGTGTGTGTGATGATGACTCTATTGAATAACAACCGGGAACAAACATTCCACATCGGTCTCGGGCGATTTTGCCACACCGTCTTTGGCTACGTCATCGTAGTGGAACAGCGAGACGGTGAATGTTCCGGCGGCGGCGGCGGCTGTTGTAGCGCGGAATGCCAGTCCGATTGGAAGATTCTTGCTGTCTTTATCGGTTGGTATGATTGTTAATTTTCCGGCGGCATTACCACTTACGCCAAAGAAGAACTGATGTTCATCAGCTTCGCTGCGTATGGTGGGTGTCAAGTCACTGTTATCGGTTGCAGTTATGGTAATTGTACCGTTATATACTTTATTCGCTTGCAGCCGCAATGTGTCAATCGTCGGGTTTGCTCCACCTGCGCCATCCATGTCGCGCCAGACAGCCGTCAATACCGATGTAGCATTTGCAGTGTCACGGAGTGTAAGCGTAACGATACCCGGAGTTCCGTGGTCGTCGTGGTCATGATCATGGTCATCGGATTTACATCCAGCTAATCCTGAAAAGAGAGCGATTATACATACGGCAATAATACTTGAAATATAAGTTTGTGTTTTCATGATGTGATCTATGGATATTGATATGTTTTATGTTTTACGTTTATAGATAATCCGTTGAAGTACACCACTGTTCTTACCGAACAAGGTGTACTCTGCCATGCGGCGTTCTTGCGTGACTGTCACAGTGCGTTCACCGTCGAATGTCGAGCGTTCGTCGAGCGTCAGATTTTTTGCAACAAGAATATCGCCGGAACACCCCCATACGCCATGCTCGAATGAATACACTCTTCCGTCTTCCATACGTTTGTAGTTGTATGTGCTGTCGCTGTTGAACTCCACGCTCAATACCATGATTCCTTCGGCAATCTTGATATTGTCGCGCATGACCGACGGCTCGTAGCGTTTCACTTTTGCACGTATCTGCTTCGAGAGTTTCTTGGTAATCACGAGTTCATACCGTTCAATCAGCCATGTGCCTTTCACTGCATCGCAAACGCCGCTTTGGGCAAACGATGGAGCAAGTGAAGTGGCAAGCATGACGGCAAGCAATCCACAAAAAATGAATGCGGTTCGGTACTGTGAGATGATAACAAAGTGTATTCTATGCATTGTTATGATGAGTGTTGAGAGCCAAAGGGAAAACTGATGCGGAATACAATATTTCGTCCGACATCGAGCGCAAAATAGCGGTAACGCGAAAGGTAATCGCGGTACGGCTGATTGAGTAAATTGCGTACTTCACAATTCAAGGTTAATTCTAACCCTAATGTGTGAATCGTGCCACCGGCTGCAAGGTCTGCCAAAGCATAGCCCGCAGGCGGCTCGGTGTAATCAATACCAACCGGAACGTTCTCCTGACGGCGTACAAGCTGCACCGCTGCTTCGATGTACGGATTTTCCATTCCGTAGAGTTCCTCGGTGTGTGCGTGAAGCGTCAGCCGCGCCCTGTCGCTTGGCATGAAGATGAGCGGTTCGCGTGTTGCAAGATTCATCGTGCGAATCATCGAGGCAACCGTCTGCAAGCGCAACCACGTAATCAGTTGTATCTCGCCGTTCAGTTCCATGCCTGCCATGGTTGCATTGCTCTGCACATACCGCATTGTAGGGAATACTCCGCGAAATGTGATTGTTGGATTTGTGCGGTCGGGCAGCAGATAGATGAATCCCGACATCCGCTGTGCATACACACTGACGGATGCTTGCGCCGCATCGCCGCGAAGGTTAAGCGTCATGTCGGCTGATATATTCCGTTCGGGCGAGAGTGCGGCGTTGCCAATCTCGAATTGCGCCGTTCCGTGATGCACATCATTACTGAACAGTTCGTTGATTGATGGCGGTCGCCATGCGCTTGTCAGGTTCAGTGCAAGTGACGACGAACCGAAAACCTTCATCACACCAACCGCGCCGCTAAGCGATGCGAATGTTTCCTCACGGAGTTGTGTTTGCGTAGTTCCTTGCAGACGCGGAAATGCTTGTTGCCAGCGCACATCATAGCGAATGCCCGCATTAAACGCCCAACCTTCCAGCGTCAGGTTCTCAATGGCATACACGCCTGCATTCACCGATGTAAAATCGGGAATCAGAAACACGCGCCCGCTGCGGTCGTTGGTTTGCTGCATCAGTTGTATCCCCACAACGCCCGACATCGTTTCCACTTCGTGATGGTTCAGTTTGGCATCGAGTGTATGCGTGAAGAGTTTCATCGTCATTGCAGGACGCAGCAACGCCTGTGCAAGAAACGATGAGTCGCTGATACGGGTGTTATGTGCATCAAATTCCGCACGGTCGTTGAATTGAAACCCGTACTGCACATCCCACTTTCCAAGATAGGTTGATGTTGAGAACCGAACCGTGGCAAGATGGTGGGCAATCTGCTGTTTGGGCGGTGCAATCGTGTAACTGAATTCGCGTTGAATCAAGGGTTCACCAAGTTCGATAGCGCGAATCATATCATTGTAATTACCAATATGCGATGCGCGAAGAATACCAAGTTCCGTTCCGAAATACGAGTACCGCGCTTCCGCTTCGTAGTCGTCGTTGCGGATTCCTGCCGTCACCGATGCGCTGAGTTCACTGAATGCAGTATTCGTGAGTGAATACAAGGGTGTGTGGGAATCGCCTGCACGCCGCCAACTGACTTGTGTGCGTACCGCTGCATTTTCGGCAACAGGCAACTTCCCGTAGTCAAGAATCAGCGACCCCGCCGGCTGACGGTTGTTCGAGAAATAGTTCGCTATCACGCTGCCCGAAAGCGGAGTACCGAACCGAAGCGGCTCCGGCTCAATCCGCACGACACCGCCAATCGCACCTGCGCCGTACTCTACACCCGCAGCACCTTTTAGTATCTCGATTTTATTCGGCGAGAACGGGTCTATCTCGGGTGCGTGTTCTGCTCCCCACTGCTGCCCTTCCTGTTGCACACCGCCATTCACCACCACAACCCGCTGACTGTGCAGTCCGCGGATAACCGGTTTTGCGATGGATGGTCCGGTTTGCAAAAGCGTAACGCCCGCCACTGTCTGCAATGCCTCGCCGACTGTCTGCCCGCGATGTTTGTCAAGGTCGGCGGGAGTCAGCACAATAGCATCTCGTGTGACGGATGGTGTGGATGATTGACGCTCACCTTGCACTATCACATCGGATGTCTTATACGTGAACTCTTGCATGACAATCGTGACAACCGTATCGCGGGAGAATGCACGTCGAAGAATAACATCGCGGTAGCCGACGCGGCGCACACCAAGGGTATAAACGCCCGCCGGAACGCCAATCAAGTGAAACGAGCCGTCGGCATGAACAACATCGCGTTTTTGTAATTCCACCAATACAACGGAAGCACCTGTCATGGACTTCCCTGCACTATCGCGCACGGTGCCCGTGATGGATAATCCTTGCATTGCACGGCATTGCACAACGCTTGCTATACACACAAGCGCGCAGACCGCATACCATAACCGGATAAGCGTCATCGAAATCTATCGGAGGATGATGTTGGAACAAGTGGGAATGCCGGATGCAACTCGTGTTGTCCGGAGGAACGTGATAGTGGCTATGCGTCAGGAAGCAGGTGGAGCGCGGGCGGGCGGTGCGTTGAAGGAATGTGTACGGAGGGATTGATATGGTGCAACAATGTCCGGCTGCACAGTGGCAAAAACGATTGGAGAAAATACAGGTAGCGGGGTCTCGGCAATAAGCGCAGGCGAGTCGCACTGCATACACGGCGCATCATACGTTTGGTGATGCTGATGAATGCTGATTGCGTGATGCGAATGAAAAACAGTAAGACCAAACCACAACCAATACACACATAGCATCGCCACTGCATTGCAGCGCGAAAGCGGTGTGATGATGATATTTCCGTCTGTCTGTTTCAATGGGTGCGTTACATCGTTTACTGTATGTGCTGTACGAAAATACATGCTGTGCTGCATGACACAACAACATATCAAGTACAGCATTAACTTTCCGATGATGTCAATGAGTTCCTCGAAACGGCGGCAAAGAATCAAGAATCTTGCAAGAATGGACGATAATGGAGGAAAATCTGAAACGCAATAAACCTATCTATCGCATAGAATGAAAACATCAATTCTCCTTGAATCGGGAACAAACGAATTAGAAGTCATCGAATTTCTCCTCACATTCCGCCGCGACGACGGCACAGAGCGCACACAAGAGTATGGAATCAACGTCTCGAAAGTGCGCGAAATCGTCAAGATGCCCGAACTGACCACCGTTCCTAATATGCCCGATTCGATTGTCGGTGTTTTCACCATGCGTAACCAAGTGATTACCGCTATTGACCTCTGCCGCTACCTGTACAAACAGCCGGGCGATTACAGCAACAGCACCATGATTGTCTCGGAGTTCAACGGTATGAAATTCGGGTTTATCGTCAGTGCCGTTACCCGCATCTACCGGTTCTCGTGGCAGCAGGTTGAATCGCCGGAGATTATGAACAAATTCGCCGGGGAGAACTCAACCGTTGTGGGTATCGTCAAACTCCCGGAAAAGAATATCCTGCTTGTGGATGTTGAGAAAATCGTTGCCGATATGCAACCCGAACTCGGCATGGACACCATAAGCGAAAAGCACCATGGATTGCTGAGCGGTAAGAATGCATTCGTCGCCGAGGACTCGGTGACTATTCGCAATATGATTGTTACTCAATTACAAGCCGCAGGATGTACTGTCCGTGGTTTCAGTGATGGTAAGTTGCTTGCCAATGCAATAGACGAACTCACGGTGAAGAACGATGCATCGCTGCTGCCGGACTTTGTCATTACAGATATTGAAATGCCGCAGATGGACGGCTACACTGTTACAAGAAAAATCAAAGAGCATCCGTTCACATCCGACATTCCCGTAGCATTGTTCTCGTCGCTTATCAATAACGACGTGATTCACAAAGGCAAAGCGGTGGGCGCGGATATCCAGCTTACCAAGCCACAACTCTCGAACCTGGTGCAGATGCTGCACAACCATCTTCAAACTGTTGCTGTGGCATAACCACACACTACACACACCCTACTTGAACACCGCTTCGTATTCCACAGGCGGTGTTTTTGTTTTGCCGTCAATCCAACTGGTCAAGTTCGCGCTTCACGCTTGACTGCAAACCATAGTAACACTGTTACACTTGATACTTGAATGCAAGTCATGATACGCACGTCCGGCAAAGTACAACTCAAGCACTTTTTCATCGGCACCGCGCCTTTCCCCTCCGCCCAATACGTCCTCATGCCGGAAAGCGCAGCCCGTTTTCACTCAACCAATCTTGCGTTTGCTTTCAAAGAATACCTACCTACCGCACCACCACCACCTGACGCGACACCCACTCGCCGCCGATGCGCGCACGAACGACATACACTCCGCTCGTCTCAATCCGCACAACAATCTCACTCTCCTTCGGTAAGGGCAGGGGTGGGATCTCCCGCTCGCCTATCACGTTCAGCACCTCTATCTCATCTATCCCAAAATCACTCCGCACCATGAACTCACCGCCGCCCGGATTCGGCGCGATTGTCAGCAACTCGCCTATCACTATGCCACGAACGGGATTCGCGCACACCGGTGCGTTCGTTATCACAAGCTGCGAACGCGTTGTCTCCGTGCCTGCGCTGCTGCACTCCGCCGCCAGTCCCGTTTCGATGCCGTCTATACCTACCGTGCTCGTCATGTCGAGCGAGAACACCGAACGACCCCGAACGCGCAGCAACTCTTGCTTCGTTTGCGTCAG
>JAEUSO010000171.1 GCA_016788605.1 Candidatus Kapaibacterium sp.
CTTCGGCAACTTTACCGTCCATTTGCATGCGGTACGCTTGCTCGTAGTATTCGCGCGCCCGTTCAAGCTGCGCTTCTTCGTGACGAAGGTTCATTGTGACGTGCTCCACCGAAATTGTACATACTGTTGTCCCGTCACGATGTGCGGGAGCGCAGCATACACGTCCTGATGTGACCCACTGCAAGGGTATGAAAAGCTCGTCCGGTTGAGTTCTTTCTATGTCGTGCGGCGGTTGATTATGCGAGTTTCGGGTTCGCCAAACGGCTTAGTCGAAAAAAGTCCACGCGACACTTAGGCGTATATTTCGGTCAATTCTCGGAAAAGTTGAGAGCGTTGTGTAAAAAGATGAGACGATATTTTGAAAACTGAACTTAACAAAGGCGTTGCCTAACTTGGCTCCGGCATTAATATCTATACCGTCGAATGCTGCTGCAAGGTCGGTTGTCCCTTCGGCATAGCCCCATTGCTGCGGTATGAATTGCTCGCCGCGGAATGCGGTGCGTCCGCGAACGCGAAGTCCGGTGAAAACGCGGCTTGTTGCCGAGCGGAAGATGTCGTATTCGGCGGTGGCTCCGGCATAGACAAGCGGAAAGCGTTGCGATTGGTCTCCGTCGGTAAACCCGATGTTGCTTTGCAAGAATGAGGATATGCGCAACCGCCCCATACTGTGCGAGAACTCGCCGCCAAGTTGAATCCACCGTTCCGAGCCGCCGTTGCCAAATGCTGCGGAATACGGTGTGCCCGCTGTATCAAAACTCAGTATCGTTGCCCGGATTGGGTTCAGTGTATTGCGTAGGGAAAGGGAGATTGTTGCTGATGTTGTGCTGTCGGTGTATCTGACTGTTGAGAGGATGAGCGTGGTGTTTTCGCGGTTCAACTGCCAGCCCTCGGCAACCGACGGTAATCGTGACGATTGGGAAACATCCACTGTGAGTGATACAGCGCGCGCTATCGTGAATGCCGCCGCCGCTCCGGCTGCAATCGTAACTCTGTCGCGGTCGTTCCGAAGCCGGACACCGCCGCGAAGAGCGATTGACTCAGTGAATTGACCGGAAATGTGTCCGTAGCCAGCTATGCGCTGACCTGCACCGCGCTCGGCATAGACCGATGTAGATGACAGGTAGTATTCCGCTTCTCCACCCATACGGTAGGTTAGCCCCGAAAAGAGGCGTTGTTCGTAGCGGACTGTTGCGCCGATGCGGTTGTTCGTCCAACTGTGCATCGCAAGCGAGTCGCTGTCAGGGAGTGCAAGTTTCTTGTTGCGGTTGATAAGCCACTCGCCAATCGAGTAATATGCTGAAGCAGAGACCGCAGAGCTTGTATCGTCGGCAACTAAGGAACTGAATGTGAAAGTGCCGTCGTGCCTGAAGATGCGCTCGTTGTTGTCGGGAAGCAAAACGTTTGCTGTCAGTTCATCATTCGGAGCGGCGGTTGTCCGCATATTGATACCGCCATTCGTTCCTGTAAAATGATTTGTAAAGATGTGCGAATACGAGACGTTTGTTTTCGGGGAAAGATTCCAGCGCAAGAGTCCGCGAACATTCCACACCTCGAACGATTGGTTTGCAAAACGTCCTGTTCCGCTTTGCCGCCTGAAGCCAAGCGTCATATTCACATTCGGTGCGATGTTCTGCGAGAACACACCGTCGGACGAGATGAAATCATATCCGCCTTGCGAATACCACAATCGCGTGTATGGTGTCTTGGTGTTATAGCGCGGCTCGGCGATATTCATCAGGATTCCTGCACTTTCACCAAAAACTGCCGCATCTGTTCCGCTCAGAATACTGATGTTCTCGGCAAACTCGACGGGGAAATGTTCAAGTGCTGCAGCACCCCGTGTGATGTCGCCCATCGTCCGACCATTGAACAGAAGTGTATTATCGCGCATAGACCCGCCCATTGCGCTGACTGCATTGAACTGACCGGGAAACCCATGATGCAGCGGATACAACTGCGATGGCAGTATCCACTCCAAAATTTCCGGTAGTGAGGAATAGTTCAGCATCTGCCAGTCGCGCCGTTGCGTCATGTGTTCCGACGGCATCGGTAGCAATGTGAGTGAGCCGTGGCGTGGTAACGGAATGTGTAATGGAACGGGAGGGATTGTATCACGGGGAATATCAATGTCGAGTGAATCCGCTATGGGCGAGGTCAATGAATCACGCCGGGTCGAATCCTGTTTGATAGGGACAATTTTCTTGATTTGTGCGTGCAACAATAAAGGTGCAACAGCAAGAAGACATGCTATAAGTACAAGGTGGCATCTCATTGCACACCGAACCATTTCTTTGTCTCGGGGCGCAATGCGTGATATGCAACGCTATCGCTTGTTAAGCCAATGTAGAAGGGGAAGAGGTTTGCTGTAATATATCGAGAAAATTCACGGATAATACGCTGGTCATGATCGGATACGTCTGCTGAATCAATATGACGTTGGATAGTATCTGCCGAAGAACGAATAAATCCAATACCGAGTAACTCGCGCTCATTGCGCGTTCGCGGACGGTTCAGCCAATCGTTATGCAATGTGGCAAGCACACGCTTCTCAATTAGTCGGTATTCGTCGCCGGTTATATAATGTTGATTCAGGTACACACCGATGAACTTCTTAATATCCTCTTGCAGCCCTATACAACGTTGAAGAACAAGGATGGAATCCAAGACATCCTTCTTTGCTTCGGGTGAGGAGAATTCGCGCACATAGTACGCATGAACGGAATCGGCGACAGTAATAAAATGTATGAGTTCGGATTCTGTAAGCGTATCGCCGGAATATGGCTGACGGTGCAAGAGCCGGTCGGTAACAGTCGCAGTCCGTGCGGCGGGCGACGTATCAATCGTGAGCGGCTTTACATGCTGATAGTATGTCCAGACAACAAGGAAGAATCCCGCAAGCACAAAGCAAAGGAAAACCGATGTAAGCATCCTGAACCGACCTTTGCCAACTCCCCAGCGCACAGTGTATTGGTAGTTACGTGAATGAATGTGTCGCGAGCCGTTACTCTGCCTGCGGTTGGTTTGTTGAACTCTCGGCGTGCTGTTCGTTTTGCTCGAAAAGTGCCTCCACAAACCGCATAATCTCGAACGGTTGCAGGTCGTCAATCTTTTCGCCCACACCAATGTAGCGAACAGGGATTTTCAACTCGTTCGCGATAGCAATGATAACGCCGCCTTTTGCCGTACCGTCAAGTTTCGTCAGCACAAGACCTGTTATCTCCGAAACCTTCGAGAACTCTTTTGCTTGGAGGATGGCATTCTGTCCGGTTGTTGCATCAAGCGCAAGAAACACATCATTCGGGGCATCAGGTTTGAGTTTCTTCATCACGCGGCTGATTTTCTCCAACTCTTGCATCAGCCCTTGCTTATTGTGCAAGCGACCCGCCGTATCAATAATACAGACATCCGTTTTGCGGGCAATCGCCGCTTGTAATGTGTCGTAGGCAACGGCTGCTGGGTCGGCTCCTTGGCGTTGTTGAACAATATCAACACCTGCCCGCTGCGCCCATACTTCCAACTGCTCGTTTGCTGCTGCGCGGAACGTATCCGCCGCACCAATGATGACGCTCTTTCCCGCCCGTTTGTAGTTATGCGCCAGCTTGCCGATGGTTGTTGTTTTCCCGACACCGTTCACGCCAACCATCATAATCACATGGGGCGTGTGCTCTGCATCCACAGTGAACGCCTTATCCGCACTTTGCGACGGCGACTCAATAAGGATGGTGCTGATTTCCGCTTTGATAAGATCAATGATGTCTTCCGCATTGTCATATCCTTCGCGCTTCACGGCTTCTTTCACCCCGTCAAGGATGCGTCCGGTTGTTTGCACGCCGATATCCGCTGCAAGTAAAATCTCCTCGACTTCATCAAGCAATGCAGCATCAATTTTCCTTCCGGTTAATAATGCGCTTAGGCGGTTCACAAGCGACGAGCGGGTTTTCTCCAACCCTTCTTTCAGCCGGTCAATACTGAATGTATCGGCTACGGCTGTTACCGCCGAGCTGAATGATTTTTTGATTTTATCGAATAAACCCATGAAGTTGTAGTGCGGCTATTGCTGCGATTGTTAAACGGATGATGGTGGCAGGTTAGAGGATGACTTTGTGATTGTTCGGGCAAAGGCGATGGCGTAAAGCACGAATGATAGTATCAATGCCGATGCTGCAACACCAAGTTGAATGTCGCGATACGAATCAAAGCCCACTGTCATCAAGAGCATGACAAGTGCCAGAACCGTAACGGTAATTTTACCCGCCATGTTCGACATCATCGTGATACCGTAACGGCGTTGCACAAAAATACCGCACACAAGAATCACCGCATCCCTTCCAAGTATCATTGCTATCAGCCACAGCGGCATTGTGCCATTGGCGAAGAGTGCAATCGTCGAAACACTGATACACACTTTATCGGCAATCGGGTCAATCACTTTGCCGAATTCCGACACTTGGTTGAACCGCCGTGCGATGTATCCGTCCAAGTAGTCGGTAAAGCAGGCAATAATGACAAGGACGGAGACCGTGACGGGAAATGTTTTGAGATAGACGAGATACCCGATGGGAAACGCCATGATAAGGCGTAGTGCACTGAGCAGATTCGATGCCGTCCAACGATTGGTATGCATTGCGGCTTCCATATCAACCACCGACCGTACCATACTGAGTTTTGAACCATGCTATGGTTTCCCGCACTCCTTCATCGAACGGTGTGCGTGCCGACCATTCGTAATCATTCAAGATATGAGTTGCATCAAGGCAGACGCGGCGAGGTTCACCATGTTTTGCAGCGGTGTGGTCGGGCGCATCGTCCAATCCGAGTTCTTTGCAAAGCAATGTGTGAATATCCACCACCGATACCTCGACACCTGATGAGATATTATAGATGCCCGACTGTGGCGCATTCAGGACTTGTATGTTGGCTGCAACTGCATCACGGATATACACGTAATCGCGTGTTTGTAAGCCGTCGCCATTGATAACCGTTGGCTCGCAGAGCAACAACTTTCGCAGGAAAATGGCAATGACTCCTGCCTCGCCGTTCGGGTTTTGGCGCGGACCGAAGATATTGGCGTAGCGGAGTGCAACATAGCGCAGTCCATGCGTTTCTTGAAATGCCCTGAGATAATACTCAACCGAGAGTTTCGATACGCCATAGGGTGAGAGCGGGGAAGTAAGTTGGGATTCATCGCAGGGAAACACAGTTTGCTCACCATAGACCGTGCCTCCGCTTGATGCGAAGATGAACTGTCCGACATGATTTGTCGTTGCCGCCGTAAGCAGATTCACCGTGCCGAGAACATTCACACTGACATCATGGAGTGGATTACTGACAGACACGCGGACATCTATTTGTGCGGCATGGTGATTTACGATATCGAACTTTTCGCTGGCAAACAGGTCGTGAATTTCATGTGAACAAATATCACATTCGATGAAGCGGGCTGATGGATGGACATTGTGACGAAAGCCCGTACTCAAGTTATCAAGCACAACCACCTCGTGACCAAGCGCACAATACGCATCCACAATATGAGAGCCGATAAATCCGGCTCCGCCTGTTACGGCAATTTTCATTCTACAGCCACCGTCGGTGATTTCAACAATCCTTTTTTTCCAATATCCGTGCGGTTCATTTTGTTGGCATAGGTGATATGGGAACAAGCACTGTAGCACGCAGTCACCGCCTTGGAAAGTGTCTCCGCAACTGCTGTTACACCAAACACACGCCCGCCGTTTGTGCATAGCTCGCCGTTTTTCATAACTGTTCCCGCATGGTGGACGAACGCAATGTGCGACGCTTCCTCCAACCCGCTGACGGGAAAACCTTTTTCGTATCTGTCGGGATAGCCGTCGCTTGCCAAGACAACGGTGCAAGCAGTACCAAGGGCAACGGAACGGATGCTTGAGGTATTTAATGTGCCGTTGGCTGCGCTATGGAATAGCTCTGCAAGGTCGGCGTCGAGAATAGCAAGGACGGATTGTGTTTCGGGGTCGCCGAAGCGGGCGTTGAACTCAACAACCGACGGCTCGCCGTTCTCAATCATAAGCCCGACAAACAAACAGCCGACAAAAGGCATATTCTCGCGTTGCATCCCGTCGAGCAACGGGCGGATAATCCGCGATTTCACTTTTTCCAATACGTCGGCTGTTACAACCGGTGCCGGTGCATACGACCCCATGCCGCCTGTATTTTTACCTTTGTCGCCATCTAATGCACGCTTATGATCTTGTGCCGGAGCAAGACAGGTAAAATCGCTGCCATCGCAAATAGCAAAGACCGATGCTTCCTCACCACGGAGGAATTGCTCTACAACGATACTTGCGCCTGCGCTGCCAAACTCACCCTCGAACATATCGCGGATTGCAGTAATCGCCTGAATATGCGACTCTGCAACAACAACACCTTTTCCGGCGGCAAGCCCGTCCGCCTTTACAACCACAGGAAGTGAATGACGCACGATATATTCTTTTGCATCATCAAGTTCATCGCTCGAAAATTTCATGTATGCAGCCGTTGGAATTGCATGACGTTGCATGAAATCCTTGGCAAACCCTTTCGAAGTTTCAAGCATTGCCGCTGCTTTCGATGGTCCGAATACGGTAATACTATTAATACGCAATGTGTCGGAAAGACCGTCGGCAAGCGGCTGCTCCGGTCCGATAACAACAAGATCAACCGATGCAGTTTGGCAAAAATGAACGACAGCGTCGTGGTCGGTCACGTCAAGGGTAAGAAGGTCGGCATGATTGGCAATACCCGGATTGCCGGGCGTGCAATAGATGCGTGTAACCGAGCCGGATGCACGAAGCAAACGGGCGAGTGCATGTTCGCGCCCGCCCGATCCAATAAGGAGTATAGTCATTGATGGTATGCTTAAAACGGAACTTCGTCAATATCGCTCACCGATGGCTGACGCATATCAGGAACATCTTTCGGACGTTGTTCGGCGCGGTCAATCCGCCAAGCATTGAGGTTCGTATAATATACTGTATCGCCGTTCTTTGTCGTTGAGGGACGACCAGTCAGGTTGAACGATACTTTTACATCGTCGCCCTTGTTGAATCCGTCCAGCGCAGTGCAGCGGTCTTGGGTCATTTGGAATTTAATGTACTGTTGGTACATTCCGTCTTGCATCTCAAGCACGAACTCACGCTTGCGAAACTTTTCCGTGACTTGTTGCTCAGGATATACTTCGTGTAATTTTCCGATTGCTTCGAATGCCATAAGAATTTCTGCCGTTATCGGCACTAAGTGTTAATGTAGCCAGTTGATTATGTGGAGAATTATATGTTCATCCATAGGCAAGTTACAACAGAACGAAATAATACGGCAAATAGGAGTGTTGATCAGCCCGCTGACAGATTTGTTGCGCGACTATGATTGCAGGGCTGCCGTGCTATGCTAAATTGCATG
>JAEUSO010000172.1 GCA_016788605.1 Candidatus Kapaibacterium sp.
TCACGAATTTGAGCTAAAACTCAAAGTGGCGGAGATTCAGGGACGACATGTACAAACGGGCAAACATCGCCTATCCTTTACGCTACCCCTTCTATATTTACAGCATTAGAGCAACTGCATCAGAACCTCAAACACATTTTTCGTTACCACCGCTATGTCAGCACGCGAACACGACGACTTGCACGAACTCATCTTAACACTCACTCCTGTCGAGCGGAGATACTTTAAGGTTCATTTCGAGCGAAACTTTCACAGCGCGACCAGCGAGTATATAAAACTGTTTGATTCACTTGCGGCGATGCCGGAGTTCGACAAAGACAAACTGACAAAGAAACTTCGCGGATCGAAGGCGATTGAGTATTACTCGAAAGCAAAAGCGATTCTGACTGAAGCAATTTTTAATGCACTTGCGGAACAGAACCGCGGTAAATCGGTAGCAAGTGAAGTACAAGAAGGTTTATTCAAAATCCAACAGTATATCAGTCGCGGGCTTCAGGCGCAAGCACAACGGACAATAGACCGCACCAAGTCATTATGCTACGATGCAGGTCTTCATACGCAACTTCTTAACGTGATAGCCCTTGAAGAGGACTACATAATGTCGCACTCCTCGGATGCATCGCACCTGATTGAAGAATACGATGACGTACTTGCCATCATACAAAACGAACAGGTCGCCAACACACTCAACAGAATGATTTACCAGCGGTACGCACAGTACGGCTTGCGTGCTCCCGACGACGCGGTTCGCTCAATGGAATCTTTGTTTGCAAAACTACAAGAACATCCGCTTCACCCGAAAGCATACGGTGCGGCAGGCAAGCGGTACGGCGGTCTGGCACTTGCACTTCACACACTTGGCAAGAACAACGATGCCGTTGATGTAATGATGCAGTATTTTATACTCTTCAAAACGTTTCCCGAAGCATACCAACGTAACCGTAACACTGAAATTCTCCGCATGATGAATAACACACTGACGTATGCGTTTCAAACACGCGAGTACGAGTTTTTCCATAATACTGCATCAGCATTGGAAGATCTAATAACGGCAAAAAATATATCGTCGGATATAGCGTTCGTTGAATTTACAATGACCCGTCTGTTTTGTACCATATCTCTGACCCAAGATCATTCACTCTTCGTTAGCAAAGTTGAGTATATCGAAAACAACCTTAGCCAACTCAGGTCGCTTCATGCTGTCCGTCGTGTGGATTATACGTTTAACATCTCGCTTCTCTATATGAAAGTAAAACGTCCCGATGACGCATTGCGGTGGCTCAACGAATTTTTCAGCATACCTGAATCACAGCACAGGGAATATGTCTATAACTATGCCCGTATCTTCGAGATACTCCTGCACTGGAAACTCGGCTCATTCGATTTAGTACAATCACGCGCACTTTCGCTGAAACGCGCCCTGAACAAAAGCGGTCAACTCGGTGATTTCGAGAGAATACTATTGTCGTTCATCAACTCCGCGACAAACAGCACCAGCAGTAGCGCTCTTGAAAAAGCAAAGCAGACCTTTACAACCAACCTTGCAGGTTTAGACCGCTCGAAGTATGCGGGAATTGTTCAGAATTACACCGACCTTCTTGCATGGTTCGAGGACAACCCAGAGTAACAGATGTACAATGGTGCTTTTTGTCACCAATACCATACTATTTCAGCGGTGTTTCGATGTTGATTTGCACTGTGCGCGAATAGAAACGTCCCTCTGGCAACGTGTTGTCATGCAACGGGTCTGTACCACCCACTCCTTTTGCTGACGAGGCGGGAAGTTTAAGCAAGTTCGCTATCTGCATTGCGCGTCGCTCGGATAGCAATCGATTATACTGCGGGTTACCAAAAATATCCGTATGTCCGGTTATAGTAACAATCGAGTTTGCTTCGATTTGCTTGCGGACTACATTGAGTATTAACTCATTTAATGGCGAAACAGCACTCTCTTTGAACTTAAAGACAATCAGAGAAAACTTCTTAAGGATAAACTTCTGCTCGGTGTTTTGCTGTACGGTAACGGGCTTTGTTTCAAAGACGGTTTCGATTCCTTGCTTATCGCGAATTGTTAATCTACCTATCAATGGCGTACCCGATTCAGGTATGGGTATTCTGCGCTCATCCCACTGCTGTTGCACAGTGGATGGTATGGAATCACGCCCAGCGATTGTCGTTAGCTTTTTCTTGTTCTGCATTATGGCAAACTCCCATGTATCAATGCCGGCTTCGCATTCAACTCCGGCGGAGAAACTCATTGCTAGATTGCTCAGGGTGCGTGTTGTATCCTTGAATGACAACGGCTCGAAGAGCGACAAGTCGTTGAACTGTACCTCAACCCTTCTGTTCTCCTCGATACCATATTGTGAAGCAGGGTTGGACGGTGTTTCGGGCAGATTGCGTGCTGTTACCGCAATCCGTGCAGGGTTAATCTTCCATACATCTGTGAGGTATGTCTTGATGCGTTCCGCACGCGCTTTTGATAATTCAAGATTATTTTTTTCGGTATCGGTGTTCGAGTTACATCCAACTAACGTGATAGTTGATTGAGTATTCCGCAAGCGATATCCCAACGTATTCAGCAAGTTATAGTAAATCCCAAATGTTCCCTTACCTTCTAACTGTGCCGGATTGAAACTCTCTGCTTGTACCGCTGTTAATTGTTGGTAGCGAGCAGGAATTTCCGATGACAAGCTATCAAAGAAAAAGTAATTCATCAGTGCAAACATGGTTGTGGCAACAACATTCGTTACAGTAACTGTATCAACCGCCTTACCGTCTTCTTTGGTTAACGTGAGTTCCACCGCTTTGACTAACTCCGTTTTTGGTTGTGAACGGATTGGCGGCTCGGTAACAGCAATCACACGTGGTGTATCAGGCGGTGGTGGTGGAGCAACAGGCAGGAGTATATCTTCTGTTACATGCGTGTATTCAATACCAACTCCAATGCTTACAGTTTGAACTGACCATGTATTTGATGCGATAACTGAACCAAGAGGTTGTGTGAACCGGAGTTCGGGAATAAGATGCCATTGTGAGTTTGACGCAACAGGCAACCTGTATGTAAGTGCACCATAGCACGCCGCTTGAAATCCCGTTACCGATGGCAATGCTCCGCCGAATTCATTACGAATATCCTTACCATTTTCATAGACCAATGTTTGCGGGCGGAGGATGCGCTCTTGCGAAGTGAACGACGGCGACATCAGAAGACCTGCACCAATCCCGCCGCCAATCTGAAGCTGATTCCAAATACGCAAACGTAGTGTTGCATTGAGCATTGCAACAGGCAATACGGCGTTGATACTATGCTCGAACTCGCCTTGCATTGTGCGTCCGTTATCATCCACAGTTTCCGATTCAATTGTGCGTAGTACTCCACTTTTGTTTTCATATCCCGCTTCAATGCCAACACAATGGTCGTTATTCAATGCAACGGGTAGAAGCCATTGTAGTCGCGCATTGATTCCATTACCGTCGCCCGCTTCGTAGCCCGGACAGCACGATGGTACTCCGTCCAATCCTTTCATTGATGTTGAGTGGCGATTCATCCCAAAAGCCGCGCCCCCGCCAAGATGCCACTGCACAGTGCGTATTGTATCTTGCGCTTTGGATGTTGATGCAGAGCATACTGTCAGCAACAGTATGATTGCGCGCGTATGTTTCAGTGCTGTCATCATTTCTGAACCACCATAGGATATGAAAGAAATTGTGTAGGAGTTCGGAGCATCAGGTAGTAGTTACCGCTTGCTACATCGGTAAGTGAGTACGGAATGGTGTATGTGCCACTTCCGGCATTCGGATTTGAAAAGAGCGTTGCTACCGTCCGTCCGTTCATATCAACAAGCGTAAGTTCGGTTGCGCCGCGTTTGCCTAAACTCATTGTTACTGTTGTGCTTGATGACGCAGGATTGGGAGCAACTTGAGCAATCGCTGTTTGTTGGGTTGTGAATACTAACCTTGTTGTGCCGCCTTCATGGCAAATACCCGTGAAATCAACTCTGCCATCGCGTGTGGTAACTGCTATGGAAGGAGCATCTATCCACCGGAATGATTCAATCACTATCGGTGAATATTCTGCATTGCCGAGTTTGGTGAGGAACGGCAATGAGATAAGCGTATCGGTTGTGCCTATGCTTCCGGTAATGGTAATCCTGCATGAGTCGCCAGTCCGCACACACGGCGAAGACAGTGCTTCGAGTACATGGATATTATAGCGAATCACCGCCTCAAAATTCCGCACTCTTGCCCGCTCAAGATTTGTGCTTTGCAGAATGACAAGCGGTACGTTGATACGCACACCGATATCGGAAACAATTGAGGGAATCATAATGAGCGACGAGCCAGACGGCACACCAAATAATGCACGGACGGTGTACCAAAATCCAACGTTGTGATTCATTGCGGGCGAGGTAATTCTGCCGATTGCCGATTGCCCCAGCGTACTGTTCATTTGCATTGATTGGCTTGAAGCCGCCCGACCGCCGCCACTAATTACCGAGCGCGGCATTTGCAGTTGTGCAGATGCAGGCACACACCACGACATCAGCATTCCTACAAACAGCATGAATATCGAACACGCAAAGAATGAGTGTACGTCTGCGCTATCCGAACCCCTGTAACTGTCGGATATGTCGTTGTCAGCAGATTCATTATATGTCAGTGCTGTGCTGTCGGCGGTAATATGAAATTGCAACAGCGTCAGCAGTCCGTTGCTTTGGTCGGTATTCATAGGTACTCTCCTTATGCTTAGTGAATAACCCTGAATAACCGTTGAGCATGTACGCCATTGCTTTCGAGTACAGCTACATACCAGCCGTTTACGTAGTCCTGCACACCAAGTTCCATTTCATAAACACCACGTTTCATGGAGATATTTTCAAGGACGCTAGCACGCTCTGTGCCGTTGGAATTCATCACACGTAATGTTACTCCACCTTCTTCGGCAACCTCGAACTTGATAACAAGCGATGATGATGCCGGGTCGGGAACAATAGAGATGATGCGCGTCGTAACATTATTCACCTTTACTGATGGCGAGGCAGAAGGTAAAGCAGAAATTGCGTTCACTGCTTCCAAGCGTTTCAGACGCTCCTCAACCAATTTTGCATCCTGACGTTCCTTTTTCAGCGAAGCAAGTTCCTCTTCTAATTCATTGATGCGCTTCTCCTGTGCCTCATTTTGTTTGATAAGTTGTTGAGAAGAATACAACGCTACACCTGCTACATCAAGCGACGCAACTGTTTTATTATTTTCCGGATTATCCAATGTGCCTGTGCCAAATGCACTAAAGAAATCTTCAGCGAAGGGTCCGATATGATACTCGTTCAAACCTTTGTAAAACCACCCCTTCAACTCAAGTTGTTTTACTTTTTGTAGAACTATGCTTGAATCTAATGTTTTGAATCTATCCTTGAGTGTGCGCGATGAAGCATTTGTCCACGTTCCGCCGGTAGTTAAGCGTGCGCCGTTACCGTTACTGCCACCTGTCTCACCAACTTTGAATACATCAGCGGCGTTGATATTCTCAGTATTGAACAAAAACTTGCCCCAATCAGAATTATTAAAAAAGTAGATGCGTTTGTCTGCGGTACCTGAGGGAACAACATTTTCACCAAAGACAAGGTTATGCGCTCCGGCAACAACATTATCATGTCCACCCAACACTACCGACCGAAGTCCGCTTGCCACATTGTCCTGTCCCGAAAGAATCGCACTTCCGTCACCGCTTGCTACGTTATTGCGTCCGGTGAGAATGATACTCTTGGTTCCACTTGCCAGATTTGAACTGCCTGAGATAACAGAACTTGTATCACCACTTGAAACATTGTTATTACCTGAAAACACTTTTGAATGCACTCCGGAAGCCGTATTGTTTAACCCACCAAGCACAATGCTGTAAAAGCCGGATGCGGTATTGCTGCTTCCGCCAGCAATAACCGAGCGGTTACCCGATGCCACCATTGTGTCGGCTGTTCTGTTTAACTGTAAATCAACTGCAAAGTTTCCACGTGCATCTCCACCTGTAGCCGTACCGTCGGGTTTGCTTGCAATCAATGCACCATTGCCTTTAGGTGCAAGTACAAGAGAGATATCAGCTGTTGACCCATCGTCGGCTTTTATCGTAACATTATTTTGAGTTGTAGTTGTGTAATCATCAATCACAATCGCACTTGATTGTATCGTATCACCTGTTGCATTGTGGTAACGTGTCAAGCGATTATCAGCAACTGTTCCTAATGTTACTACATCGCCAGTTCCTGTACTTGGCGTTGCCCAACTCATAACTCCCGCAGTTGTACTACTCAATACCTGACCATTTGTTGATGGTGCGGTGGTTGGTAATGTGTATGTTATATCCACACCTTGTGTTCCTGCCCTGAATGCTGTGTAGTTTGTGCCGGAGGCAGGAAATGTACCATCTGCCGCTTGTGCTTCGTAGAAACGAAGTTCGCTTGCAGTATTGTTGGTATTACCCAACCACATATTCACATTACCGAAGTATGCAGTCCGTGCTGTGTTGATATATGCACTGTCGGCAACCGTCGTAATTCCGTTAAACCCTATGCTATTCGATGCGCCGCCACCAAACCTGAGACCTGTGCCGCCAAGAATTGCTGAACGTAATGCACCTTCAATTCTGTTATCGGTACCACCAAGTATAGCTCCATAATCACCACTCATAAAATTATCCAATCCACCGGCGATATTAGAGTTGTCTCCGGTATTTGTATTGTTCACCCCACCACTGATGATGGCTTGCGCTCCGGTTGCAGAATTGCCGTTACCACCACCGACAACGGCATATTGCCCACCGGCAGTATTAGCATATCCGCCCGAGACAACAGAATACACACCATACGCGGAGTTATTACCACCGCCGGAGATTACCGCAGAATTTGCACTTGCTACCTGAGTTGCCGCGCCACGGTTGATCTGCCAATCAACAGCATACGTACCACGCTTATTACCACCACCGATTCCATTATCCGCCACATGACCGGTCAATGCGCCATTGCCTTTGGGTGTTAATGCTATATCAACATTTGTTGCAGAATTTGTTGCAAGTAGCCGGACAACAGGTATTGTACCGTTTGGAAGTGAAGTATGCACTGATTCCGTAAAGTTCGTGAGTCCACCGCTTGGTGTTGCCCAACTCATAACTCCCGCAGTTGTACTACTTAATACCTGACCGTTGCTGGTAGGTGCAGTTGTTGGCAGTGTGTAGGTGATATCCACACCTTGTGTTCCTGCCCTGAATGCTGTGTAGTTCGTGGTTGCTGCGGGGAAGGTTCCTGTTGTACTTTGTGCTTCATAGAAACGTAGTGCGGATGCTGTATTAGTTGAATTAGCAAGCCATATGTCAACATTGCCAAAAACGCCAAC
>JAEUSO010000173.1 GCA_016788605.1 Candidatus Kapaibacterium sp.
GTTGCTCCCATCGGCGGTGCCGACATGCCTGTTGTGATTTCGCTTCTGAACTCCTTTACCGGCATGGCTGCTGCCTTCGGCGGATTCCTCTACGACAACCAGGCAATGCTGACGGGCGGGATACTTGTCGGTGCGGCGGGTACATTGCTCACAATTCTCATGTGCCGCGCCATGAACCGCTCGCTGACCAATGTGTTGTTCTCGGCGTTCGGTGCATCCGGCGCAAGCGGCGGCGGCGATGGCGTAACGGGGACGATAAAAGAATCAAGCGCGACCGATGTGGCGGTGATGATGAACTATGCAACCACGGTGGTGATTGTGCCGGGCTACGGGCTTGCTGTGGCACAGGGTCAGCACATCGTTCAAAAAATGGCAACACTATTGGAAGAGCGCGGCGTGCAGGTGAAATATGCCATCCATCCTGTGGCAGGACGCATGCCCGGACACATGAACGTGCTGCTTGCCGAATCGAATGTGCCGTATTCGCAACTCTACGATATGGAAGACATCAACCCCGACTTCCCCAATGCCGACGTGGTGCTTGTGATTGGTGCGAACGACGTTGTGAATCCTGCCGCCCGCCACGACGCATCAAGCCCGATTTACGGAATGCCTATTCTCGATGCCGACAAAGCGAAGAACGTGGTGGTGATGAAACGCGGCATGAACGCCGGATACGCCGGTATCGAGAACGAACTCTTTTACTATCCCAACTGCTACATGTTCTTCGGCGATGCTAAGAAATCACTCGAACGCTTAGTCGAGGAACTCCACGCGCTGTAACAGTACCTTTCATAACCCTGCCGCTGTGCAGAGTATGACGTACTTTTTACATTTCTTGAGCGAAATTTTTGTACTATTGCCGGAAAGAACATCCGAAGAGGATACTCCGTCCAATTATGATACAAGGATTCCCCATGCGCTACTTCATTCTCATTCTTGCGGTACTTTTCTGCCGTCACACTGCACTTTCCGGCACACCGCCCTTTGAACTGGAATACTGCACAAGCGACTACAACGGCGTGGTCTCGAACGGCTCGTCGGTATTGTGCTACGGCACAAACGGCATCATTACGCGCTCGGTGAATAAAGGCGCGTCGTGGGAGCGGGTTTCGCTCGGCAACAACCACGACATTCTCCGCATGGATACACTTGGTCAGGTGTATGTCGCACTCTCAGCATCGGCACTCTTTGTTTCGACTGACGATGCCCGCACATGGAAAAGCACACCCGTTACGGATGCTGTAACGCTCACCCATAGTAACGACTCGCTGTATATTCTCACGCAGTCGGCGATATTGCGAACACACCTTACGCAACTACCCGCCATGACCACAGTTGTTGCATTTGATACAGCTGTTCCGCGCAAAACCTTGATTGCAACACAAAACGGGATGCTGCATTGGATTGAAGACGACAGGAAGGTTGTGAACTACAACCTACGTTCCAAACTGACAATTAGAACTGACGTACTTGCATTAATGCCTTATACCAAAGGCATCATTGACGGATTGCAGAGCTACAACAAAACACTCTATGTTGCGATTCTTGACCAGATCAACATGTCATTCCGGATTGAGTACTTTTATTTGATGATTTCCGATGATAACGGCATATCATGGTCGAGGTTCGGTCCCAACGGTCAAGGCGGGATTGAAAACATCTACAGCTTTCGTCCCATCAACGACAGCCAGATTGTTACACTACGCAGAAAGGACTACTCATGGAATATTCCCATACCCAGACCAAGTTCAGTACCGCTTTCGATAATACAAACATATCTCAGGTATGAATACATCATGGTCAATCGGGCGGGTAATCAGATTATTATGAATCCTAAGGATTCTCTTCCCGAACGCCATACGATGAGTTTTAATGATAGGGAACATATCAGGCAGTTTATCCGGTTGGATTCAACAACGATGATAGGTGCAGGTAAAAACCATTGTATTCTACGCACATCTGATAATGGCGCGTCGTGGAAGCTGCAATCCTACTTCCCCCTAAGCGATAGATTTTCCGCCTCGTACTCTCGGTCTCCTGATGCCTCCACTATCTATATGCCGTCGGCATACGGAACATTCTATAAGACCACGAATGCGGGTGCAACGATTTTGCCACAACGCTTCCGCTTTCAAAAGGAATTGGTGAACTCAAGCGTGCGGTTCGCGCATTATGATTCAACTGGCAAGGGTTGCGTTATTGTCGCGGCGGGTAAGGAAAAGGACGCTAACATTTTCGTAACCACCGACTTTGGCGAAACCTACACTACCACCGGCTCTATCCCGCTCTTCAACGCCTTTGCTGAGGACTCTGTGAACAGGTCTAAAATGAAATTGGCGTACTCAGCATATCCATCGGACATTGTGCAAACAAAGAACGTGTTTATGCTCTATGGAACGCCGACCTACATGACATCATCGGGAGCGGTTGCAGCGCATCCGTACAGCGTGGTGATTCGCCTTGATAAGGACTACCGTTTTCTCGAAACCGTCACGTTGCCTCTTACACGAATTAATGGTATGATCAGCGACGGTAATACTGTATATCTGATGGGGATGACGTATAAGGATTGGTTTGTCAGAGACAGTGTGAAAGATCTCTCCTATCCCGTCTATTCTCTATACCGCTCCACCGATGATGGCAAAACGTGGGATTCAATTCCGATTGCAATACCATTGCCCAACGAATACTACCAACGGTATGATAAGAAGTATGGAGCGGAAGTCATACAATTTCAACCATCCACACTCTACGATAAGCATTTGGTATTCACGGCAGGCGAGAACCGCTTGCTCATCTATTCATTAGAGCGACGCGACTTCGATACGCTGAACGTTCCATTCACAAACATCAACAACTACAACACCAACACGATGTTCGGATTAGGCAATATGCTGGTAACCTTAACACGGCAATATAGCTTTGCATATACATCTGCACTGAATGGCGCAGCAACGTTATGGGACTCGACACACATCAGCGATATAATACCGTGGGATTCCACACGAGTATTACATGGAATAACACCATACTCTGCAACATCCGGGTATCTCAGCATTGGCAAGTTGATAGGCAAAGACCTTGGTTTTAATGTAAACAAAACACATCTGTTACGCTACAAGCCGGTTGGCGGCACCTCAACTGTCGAGACAGAGCCGACAACACATACAGCATTACAGATTTCCCAACCCTATCCGCAGCCCGCACGCGGTCTTGTTTCCGCCAGAGTTTCATGGGATATTGGTTTCAACGCGAGCGACGTTCATGTAGCGGCGTATGATATTCTGGGCAACAGAATCGGTAACGCCGTCCGCTTCATGCAGCTTGAGAGCAATACCGGCGACGTTTCCCTTGATTGCACTGGATTGACGGCAGGCGTGTACTATATCCACCTCCGCTTTGGCGGCGCAACACGGACAATACCAATAGCCGTGCATTAGCTATAATACACCGAAAAAAATGATTCAGTGCTTATGCACCGTGAAATCCTGTCGGTTCAATATTATTGATGCACGATGCTGATACGTCATGCTTATTGATACCGCATGCTGATAGAGGTACATGAAAATTAAATACACCAATGACACGGAATGCAGTCCGTACCGTCGCATTGGGAGGAATATGGCGCATCCTGCTACTTCTCTGTTGCCCGAAGCGGCGGGTTTTCTATATTTGAACAGGCGGTATCGTTCTCTGCCGCCATAACACCAACAGTCGTTTATCATCATCGGGCACATACCCATGAAATTTCTTATCGAACAGGATGACAACGTGGTCATCTTCACACTGAAAGAAACCCGTCTTGATTCGCTTGTCGCGCCGGACGTGAAAGCGGAGTTACTCATCGTGTGCCAGCCGAATATCGAAGCACTCGTCCTTGATTTGTCGAAAGTGGAATACGCCGACAGCACGGGATTGAGTTGCCTGCTTCTTGCCCACCGCCAGCTTAAAGACCACGACGCACCCGTCGTTCTTGTCGGTGTGCGCGAGCCGGTTCGCAACCTGCTCCGTATTTCACAAATGGAATGGCTGTTCGAGTTTTATGAAACAATCGAGCAGGCGTTTGCCGATATGCAAGCCGATGGCGGCGGGGAAAGTGCGGCTGCATAACCGTACTGTCGTTTCATCTGGTTCACACTCACCAAACTCAACAGCATCATGAAATTTTCTCTGATGCCGCTTCTTCTTGTTGCGGCTTCCCTTGTCATATTCCAACCTGCGCTTGCACAGCAAACCGTAGGACTTTTTTCCTACAATCCCGCTTCGTCGTATAACGGACTGACGCTGTTCAGTCCCATCCCATCGAAGAATACATTCTTGCTTGATAACTGCGGGCGTGAAGTTCACCGTTGGCAAAGCACGTATCAGCCCGGACATTCGGTGTATTTGCTGAACGACGGCTCGATTCTCCGCGCAGGACTGAACAAATCGGCGGCGTTCCAGCAGGGGGCTGGCGGTGGCGGTGTTGTTGAACGCATTGCGTGGGATGGCACAGTGCTGTGGTCGTATGCTATTGCCAATGATTCGCTCTGCCAGCACCACGACATCCATCCGATGCCCAACGGCAACGTGCTGATGATAGTATGGGAAAAGAAAACCAACGCCGAGTTGAAAGCGATTGGGTGTACAACAACTCTTGCGGAACTTTTTTTTGAGCGCATAATGGAAGTTAAACCCACCGGTGCCACCACAGGTGATGTGGTATGGCAATGGCGGGTGTGGGATCACCTTGTGCAAGAGACCGATTCATCCAAACCGTTCTACGGCATCGTGCGCGAGCATCCGGAATTGCTGAATGTGAATCATATAGGCGGAAGTCAACGCTTGGAGTTCATTCATGCCAACGGTATGGACTATAACGCCGACCTTGACCAGATTGTGATAAGCTGCCATGTGAACAACGAGATTTTTATCATTGACCACAGCACGACGAGTGCCGAAGCCGCTTCCCATAAAGGCGGGCGTTCGGGAAAGGGCGGCGACCTGCTGTTCCGTTGGGGCAATCCGTTTATCTATGGCGCGGGTGCAGAGAGTGATTTCCGGCTTACGAAACAACACACGCCCTACTGGATTCCGAAAGGGTATCCCGATGCGGGAAAAATCATGGTCTTTAATAATCACGCGCTTGGTAACATTCAAACCAACGGTCGGGTGTCGAGCGTGGATATTATCAACGCCGTACCGGATGCAACTGGTAATTACCCCATGCAAAACGGTCGCTTTCTGCCCGACTCGGCGGAGTGGCGGTATTTTGCAACACCACCAACCGATTTCTTCTCGCTGAACATATCAGGCGCACAGCGATTGCCCAACGGCAACACATTGATTTGCAGCGGCGCACGGGGTATATTCTTCGAGATTAATCCCGCTAAGGAAACCGTATGGCGGTATGTGAATCCTGTGGGTGTGAATGGCGACCCGACGAAACAAGGGGCGATGCCGACAAACAATATTGTCTTCCGCGCCACGCGATATGGGTACGACCATCCTGCATTTGCAGGAAAAACGCTTGTGGGAGGAAAACCGCTTGAACTTGAACCGCTTGCCTCGACGTGCGAAGTGCCGACATCCGTCGCAGAGCCGACCGATGCTTCATCATCTGTTACGCTGTCGCCCAACCCCGCATCAGAGGAACTCCATCTGCATCGCGCTCCTTCGCAAGAGCAGCTTGTGTGCTTTATCGTGAATACACTTGGTGTGCAGGTGCAATCATTTGTAGTTAGCGGCGAATCGGCTGCATATACCATTACTACGTCGGCATTGCCAAGCGGCGCATACCGGTTGAATGCGGGCAGTACAAGCATCCCGTTTTTGATTGTGCGCTAAAGGTTTTTGACAGGTCTATGTATCCTTCACTGTTTCATCAATCGTGCGGTGCGCCACAACCGACGGTCGTATCTGCGAGCCGCGCGGAAGCGACACACTGAACGTGGCACCGTGACCTGCCAGAGATTCGCACCATATTTTTCCGTTCATCATTTCCACCAATTTCAAGACAATAGACAGTCCTAATCCAGTGGAATGTTCGCCGGCGGTTGGCTTTGCCGAAAGACGCTGGAATTTTTTGAAGAGTTTTTGCTTGTCATCGTCAGTCAAGCCCGGTCCTGTATCCGAAATGTCTATCTGTATCATATCACCGGCATGGCGTGCGCGCAGCGATACCGTTCCGCCCGGCGGCGTGAACTTTATGGCATTGGAAAATAAATTGTCCACCACCTGATGGGTTATTGATTTGTCCGCAAAGCAATAGATGGTCAACTCAACATCGGTGACTATGTGAATGTGTTTGTCGTGTGTGCGCTGTGCGTACTCATCAACGACAGTTCGTAGAAGACCGGATATATGAAAATGTTCGGGGTGCGGCAGCACCCTGTTCGACTCAATGGCATTCACGTCAAGCAGTGTGGTAACAATGTCCTTCATTCGCGCAGCGGCTGACTCAATGGTGTCGGCGATTTTGGTAATGTCGGTGTGCGACATCCGGTTGATATAGCGTTTCAGCGTGGATGTTTGCAGTGTTATCCCCGCCAACGGGTTTTTGAGGTCGTGCGCGGCAATACCCATAAACTCGTTCTTCTCTTGGTTCAGTGCGTCGAGGGTCTTGTTCTGCTCGTCCAACGTTGCATTCAACCTGCGTTGTTCCTCTACTGCATCCGATAGTTCCGCCTGCTGCAAGAGAATGATCTCGCGGTCTTGCTCAATGATTTTCTTACGGATGAACTCCCGTCGTTCCGCTGTTTCCAACACATAGCATGTCACCGCCCCGATCACAATACTCGACACCATCACCAAATTGATATGCACATGCGAGATAAGTTCGGCATGACCCAGCGGCATAACATCAAACAGAATGTTCACCGTATTGAAGAGTATGGTGAATCCGATGGATATACCAAGCCCGATACTCAAATGCGGTTTTGCAAGAAACATAATAAATACGACCATCGGAAACGACATTGTATATCCCCGGTGTGCGAAATCGGTATGCGGGGTAATAGCAACAATCGAGAGGACGGAACATGCAAGGAAGAATAAATACGCGCTGCTCACTACCCGGATTCTCCGTCTCATGAACTCTGTATTTCTTGTGTAGATCATCGCTATGAGCGGCATCAGCGACAGGATTCGGATAACAGTTATACCATCAAGATGCTCGGTGAATCCGACATAATCACCCGCCCAAAAAGCGGAGAGAATACACAAAGCGGGAATCAGCCCCCACTGCGATATGAACTGATGTGCTTTGACATTATAGTATGCCTCTTGGAACTCACGCTCCACCAATGCAGGAAACCGAAGCCGGTTTGCATCGTGAATCAATTGTTCGGAGTACTTCAATGCCATATCACAGCTACTATCATACAAGATTTGG
>JAEUSO010000174.1 GCA_016788605.1 Candidatus Kapaibacterium sp.
GCTTGCTTCATACACGTAGTACGTGCCTTTGCTCATAGTTGCGTAGTTGCTGCCCGTGTATTTCTCTTTTGCCACACGCCGCCCCGCTGCGTCGTACCGGAAGCGGAGTTGCCAATTCTCCGGTGGAGTCGTTTTCACCTTCGTTACCGTCGCTATCTTACCGTTTGGCAGCCACGTTATCGTCAAGCCCTCCGCCAGATCACCTACCATGTTCCCGATTAGATCGTAGGTGTAGTTTGTGTTTGTGCCTTGGTCGTCTATGTCGTTGCCGTCCACAGTATTGTCTTGTATTGCATCCTGCACCATTCGCAACCGGTTTTTCGCCTCACCTTCATAATAGACGTAGGTCAGGTTGTCGAACACCGTTGCCGATGCCTTTGTCCGCGTCAGCGTCTTGATGCTCCCGTTCGCATCGTAGCTCTTGTGATATAGGTAGTTATGTCTGATGCTATAACTAATTCAATCGCGATTCAATTATATATTTAGCTGTAGATACTCTTTGCAAGACTACCTCTTTGAGAAAATACTTTATCTCCTGAATAGGCACTCTATACTTTGCATAATCATGCATACCCGATGCTGCTCCCGGATAAACTACACTATTTAAGACCTCAAAATCTATACTATCTTTCGTTATTGAAGAACTATCTATTGTTATACTAAATCTACGTTCGTAGTATTTACCGTCTTCTCCAGACAACTCTCCTGACTTAAGCTCTTCAAAAAATGTCCTCGCAACATAATTCAAGATGGTATCACTATCTTCCTTGGTAGCACAAATAATTTTACAACAGTATGTACACTCTACCTTATTCACAACAGTTCGGTATGTATAGCATCGGTAAATGAGTTTGTTTTGAATATTGGGAATAGAGATTGAGTCCAATCTTTTTTTACCACAATGACATACATCATTTGCTTCCACATCTACAATCCTAACTTCTTTTGGCAATACAAGCGTAGTATCGTAGTAGTAGTCATCCTGTTTTCTTGAAGATTGATCCACATTGCTGCTATTATTCATACGTTTAATATCATGCTGCTCTTCAGCCTTTACACATCCACATGTGGACAGTACTATGAAAAGACCAATACTCCAAACAAACAGATATTGCATCCCCAATAATAACCTAAGGGACATTTGTGTTATCAGTATTATTCGTGTTGTCATTATGCTCTCCAATTTTTTCGCCCTGTCATGTAATACACGTGACGTTACACTCCATTACACTCTGCTTTCTCAGTATTTTGTTGGGTAAGTGACACATCTGCTCGTACTGAATGTGAGCATAGCAATTCTAGAATAATGTTAGGATTACAGCAGTTAATCATTTACATGCCCGCAACTTAGCATCCGATGTAAATTCTGCAAACGGTATTTGTTGAAAGTATAACGCAAGAACGCCAGAGCAATGGCGGACTGCGCTTTCCGGCAGGTGGCGGCGATGGGCGAATGGAACGTTGCGGTGCCGTCTCCCCTTACCGTAAATGTCTGCATTGTTGAGTACCCATATACAAAACAAAACAGCATCCCGTCGTGCAGTGTGCTGCGTCAAGGATGCTGTTTCTCTGTTGGTATCTGTCGTGTGCGGGTTGTATGCCCGCTGTTGCGAATCGCCGCTTATGGTTGCGTCAGCGCGTAGCGAAGCAGAACGCTCTCTTCCGACGACTTGCGAAGCGAGCCGCCAAAGGGATTCACCACTTGGAAGAGTTCGCTGATTGTTCGTACAAGCCCCGTATTGTCGGCATACCATTGCGTGGTCGGAACGCTGTATTGCACAGGTATCGTTACGCCGCCCACCGTCAGCAGCATGTTCACCGTAAAGGTGCATACGTACTTCTGTGCGTTGAATACACCCGCGCCGGTTGTGATGCTGTCCGCCGTGCTGCGGTTGCATACCAATGTAAGCCGACCGCTCATTGTGCCTTGCTGACCGTTTATCGTAACGGGAACGTTTTGCAATGTGGAATCATACGCCGTCCATTGCTGCGAGTTCGGGTCAAGCACCTTCAGCCACTGGCGTTGTAACTGCGATGCCGAAAGATTATCGCTCAGTTTTGTATATGCCCATACCACGCCGTTCTGGATATTGTAATACACCGTGTCGCGCGGTCGCCCATTGCGGTAATTGATTGCCATGTTGGTAAGCCGTCCGCCTTGCAGCACCGAGCCGACAACCATTGTCGAGTCAATCTGCTTTTGCGATGTGATGCGCTGCCCCGTCAGGGAATCCACCGGATAGGTCTCATACGTCCAGTACGAGCCGATGGCAAGCGGCATCAGGTTGGGCTTGCGGATGGTCAAGGTTACTGTTGCGGTGGCTTTCATTTCGGCGTTCGAGCGTGCTTGAACAATCACCGTCGCCGTCAGTCCGGCTATAGATGCGGGCGCAGTGTAGAGTCCGCTTGCGGTAATCGAGCCGTCGCCCGAAATAATCGTCCACGTTACGCTCGAATCGCGCAGAACAAAATTCTTGGTCGCCGAGTCGGTAACGGTGGTATCCTTCGTAACCACCATGCGTGCGGCAAGGCGGCGTTGTTCGCCAAGCATCAGTGTAGCCGAGGCGGGCTGCGCCTCCACACTGATAGTTATGCCGTTTTTACGAACGGTGTCTTTTGGCGGGGTGATAATCGGGAGTGCCGGATCAACCGGAACATTGGAACAGCCGGACAGCATGGCAAGCACCATGATACATCCGGTAAGTGACAGGGTAACGCGCTTCATGCGTTGTGCTCCTTGCAAGTAAGTAATACAACAATCCATTGTTCAAAACAGGGTGCGGCGCAGGTGTATCGCCTTATGGCAGCCACCTATACCACCGCATACCGTCACTACGGCAATCACCTTGCCAAAAATCCGATTCACCGGTTTTGCGCCCGTTTTTCCCTGCTCCATTCTGTGGTGTGATTCATCTGTACTACTCTGTTCTATCACGCCGGCACCGACCCTTTATCTCCGTCACGTGCCGCCACCTGCCGGAAAGCGCAGCCCGCCGTTGCCCGTGCGTTTTTGCGTCACAGTTCCAACCAATACCCGTGCGGGATTCTCAAACCGTCACAAACAAGAATCCCCGCTGTACAGATGTTGAGCAGGGATGGGAGAACCAATAACGTATGACTATACAGATACCGTATTATACCTAAAGATTAAACCCTTTAGATATGTAAAATGTAAAAACATGACGACTTTCCTTTATAGTAAAGTCATAGTAACGATCATCATAATCATAAAGAATACCTATGCCAATTCTGAACACATTACTATTATGCTTATCGGGATTTGTATAACGATAACCAAACATAAGTGCGGGTTTGATTCCCGGTCTATAACCACTATAGACATCTGGGACATTATAATACCAATTCCATGTGAACCCACCTGACAATTCAACACCGTACTCTTTACCCCAAACCAATCCAGTAAACAAACCGCTGTTGACTATTCTAACGATGGGATTAGCTCCAACACCAAAACGCAGATAAATGTTAAAATCATCACTCAGCTTTGTAATTGGATATTCAATATTGATAGATCCGGGTATTGAGAATAAAGGTCCCCAAATCTCACCATAAACAAGAAACTTGTGGATTGAATCTTGCCTTACTGAGTCATTCTGGACAGCATTACTTTCACTTGCGATACATGTGGTTGTTCCAATAACAAAGCAGTTTAATGTTATTATCCCAATGATGATATAGTTTCGTGGTAATATCTGTGAGTGAAGCCACTTGATAAATTTCATTTTAACCTCGCTATGGGTATGGAAGAGCAATAATATTATCACTTCCAGTTGGCAAATCTCTCCGACGCGCCATGTCGTCTCGCAACAATTTACACAAAGTTTGGTCAATGTCAAGTGGTGTGAAGGATTATGTTTTAGTGACCAAAGGCGGATAACCGACGGTACTATCTCATGCGAAGCGTGTCCTGTTGTGCAGGCAGCGGGCGTGGCTCGTAGCGACGGTATCCCACGATACGGTAATCGCGTTCCTGCAAGGCGCGGACAACCGGCGCACGGTTCGTGAACAGCGAAACCGAATGGTAGGATTTCCATGCAATCGCCGCATACATCACGCACGACGAGCACAACACGGCAGTTGCCAAATTGCGAAACCAGCGTTCCGCAAACAACGCAGCAACGGAGTGAACCGAGAACATCATCACCGGAGCAAAGAGCAATAGTGTGGCGTGTCCGCCCGGCGTGGCAACAGAAAAGAGCGAACTGCCAAGCATGAACAGGTACAGCGAGAGAATAAAGAGTGCAAACGCGCGGGTGGCGGAGTTCATCAGATGGCGGACAAGGGTGAAAAGCATCCACACTGCCTGCGCCACACCCGCCGCCGCCACTAACACCGTAAATGGCGCAGCCCAAAGGTAATTGCGCAGAAACGCAACGCGCTCCGGCGTATCGCCACCGATAAACCGCGTGGTGTCGAAGCATCCGTAGGCGAAAAATTTCGTCAGGAAACTGAATGCTTCCTTGATATGCTCACCGTGGAATTGCACCACCGAGAGCGACCCCGCACCGCTTGCGCCATGCTGCATCACATGGAGAACAGTAGGGATAAGAAACATCGCCGGCACTGCCGCACCAAGGGCAAACCACGCAAGAACAACGGCAACACTTCGAAGTGACGAAGCCGGTTCGCGGAATGCAAACCACACAGCCGCCGCACAATATGGCATCAACAACACCCACGACATGTGCAGTTGATAAATCCAGAGCAACGAAAAGCCCATCATGGCAAAGGCATGCGGCGGACGCACCACACCAAGACGCAGATGCGGAACGACCTCGCAAAATCCGATAAAGAACAGCACCGAGCCGGGAATCACATACGACGGGTTGATGATACGTGTGCAATAGACAAACGTCCAACTTGTCAGCAGTATCCACGACCACACCATCAGCGGCGGCAACTGCGGATGACGCTTGCACACATACCACGCAAGCAGCGCAAGTGCGGCTGTTGTCAGTACTGTCAGCGTTATCATCGGTGCTTCGGGCAAAGGAAGCACATACCACAACGCCGAGACAAGATATGCCTGCAAGCCGCCCGGTATCTGCGTTTGCGTATAAACAAGGTCGGCACCGTAGAGCGGTGTTTCGCCTGTGGTGAACTGCTTCAACCCGATAAGGAATATCTGCAACACGTCTTCATCCTTATACCAAAACTCGTTGCTCAGTGCGAATAGGAAACGCACAGTGCATAGTGCCAGCGTAAGCAGGACGAGTTGCCGTTTGATACTCATACGTTGATGGTTAATGATGGTGGCGGAGATTCGCGGCGTGCGATTCTTCCTTGCGTTTGTAGAGTTGCCACCACGGTGTGCGCGGCGATTCGTGATGCTCGTGGTGGTAGCCGAAGAAATAGCAACTGAGCATGGCAAGCAGATGGTTGAGCTGCATCGAGCGGGCGTTATGCGGCTGCATTCCGTCGTTGTGCGGCAGGCGGTGCGGCAGGTATGTGCCGAATGTGAAAAGCTGCAATGCCCCGATGAATGACGGGATAATCCAAAACATCCACAGCGAGAGTTCTTCGTAGCGGAGTTTCAGGATGTTGTAGAGTACTGCCATAATGATAATCTGGCTAAGCGTCGTGTAGTGTTTCATAAACGTAAAGAACCACATAATGTAGTTCTGCGAAAGAGAGAAGTCGGGGTCGGCTGATGTTCCCGGATGCGCGTGATGCTTGAAATGGTTGTGTCGCAAGCGCGAGTACGAGATTCCGGCAAAGAGCAGCGAGGCAATAGTGCCGATAACGGTGTTCACGCGCTTCACGGGCGAAACCGTTCCGTGCATTGCGTCGTGGGCGGTGATAAAGAGTCCGGTGAACAAATATCCCTGCACCGCAATATGAAGCAACACGGTTAGCGAATCGCCCAACGTGCTGAACACAGGACGCGCATACTCAAGAATCCACCATAAGTGCACTGCCCACGCGGCAATCACAAAACTTGCTATCGCCACGCCCAACCACGCAGGTTGCCGCTTGCCTCCAAAGTTCGATTCTTCCGCCGTGTGCATAATGTTCCCGTAAATTCGTGCCGTGCAAAAATATCACCCGCCTGAAACCGTTCATGCGGTCGTTTAGTTTCGCAGTCCTACATCATCACACCGCAGCACATTATTTATGCGACGTATTTGCAGTATTCTCATCCTCGTGCTTGTTTTTGCGCCGCTTGCCGCCAATGCACAAAAGATTTTCATCCCCATGGATGCACGCACGCAAACCGACCACCTGAAAGCGTATGGCATCGCATATTGGGTATTAACCAAAAATCAAACGGTGGACTGGCTGCTGAACTACCGCGGCGGCTCGTTCTTAACCGACTTCAGCAACGACATCGCCAACGAGTGCCGCATTCGCGGTGTGGCGTTCGAGACGATTGACGGCTCGCGGGTGGCTTCGATATACTCGGAAGTGCAGAACGAGAATAATAACATGGACGTGGTGAAATTAGAAAAAGCCCCCAAGGTTGCCGTCTATGCGCCGCCCGGCTTTCTACCGTGGGACGATGCCGTGACGCTTGCCATGGAATACGCCGAAATCAAGTACGACAAAATCTGGGACGAAGACCTGATGAAGGATAAACTGAAGGAATACGACTGGCTGCACCTGCACCACGAGGACTTCACGGGTCAGTACGGAAAGTTCTACACTGCATACGCAGGCGCACCGTGGTACATTGCCCAAGTGCAACTGCTTGAGTCCACCGCAAAGAAACTCGGCTTCCGCAAAGTGCCGGATTTGAAAAAAGCGGTGGTTGAAAAGATACGCGAGTACATTGCCAACGGCGGCTTCATGTTTGCCATGTGCACCGCCACCGAAACATTCGACATCACCCAAGCGGCACGCAACACCGATATTGTGGACCAACCCTTGGACGGCGACCCCTACGACCCCGACTGCAACAGCAAACTCGATTACACACGCTGCTTCGCATTCGAGAACTTCAGGGTCTATCCCGATATTTTCCAACGCGAACACTCCGAGATTGACGTGGACGCAATGCAGCTTGTACCAAACCAATCCACCGACTACTTCACCCTTTTCGACTTCTCGGCAAAGTACGACCCCGTTCCCACCATGCTTACGCAATGCCACGTGAATGTAATTCCCGGATTCCTTGGTCTTGCCACTATGTTCAAGAAAGAATTTATCAAAAAGAGCGTGACCATACTTGGTGAAAAAGAAGGCACAAACTATGTGCGCTACATCCACGGGAATTTCGGGCGCGGCACATTCACCTGGTACGGCGGACACGACCCCGAGGACTACCAGCACGCCGTCGGCGACCC
>JAEUSO010000175.1:0-4887 GCA_016788605.1 Candidatus Kapaibacterium sp.
ACTTCCCTCACACGCAGCAAATGCAGGTACAACGGTGAACCATTGCCTACACGAACAACAACAGATATTCACAACTATTACGGAGAACGAATGACTGATATAGAGCGCATTGCCGCACTAGCCCAGATAGATGAGAAGTTAGATGAAATGCACGAGGAGCTGGGCGACCTTCCGAAGGAAGTAAAACGGCAGGAAATCATTGTGCGCGATAAGACCTCGGTTGTGGAAGAGACGCAAGCGCAACTTGGCGAAATTGACCAGTTCAGGGCTAATGCCGCGGTCACGTTTCAAGAGTTCAGCGACAAGGAAGCAAAACTTTCGGACACACAGTTTACCGGTCAGGTACGGAACAACAAGGAGTTCGACGCCATTACGAAAGAGATCGAGTTCATCCGATCGGAACGTAACAGAATCGAGCACGAATTGGCACAGAACAGAATCAAGGAAGAGAATCTTCAATCTATTCTTGCAATTCAGCAAGGCGAGTTGAACGACGCAAAGGAAATCCTGAATACAAAAGAAAAGGAACTTGAAGAACTCTCGAACGAGCAGAATGACGACTTCAAGCAACTGCACAGCCGCCGCAAAGAAATAACCTCTTCATTGAACAGCGATTGGTACACCGAATACGAGCGTATCAGAACATATCACAATGATGCCGCTGTTCATGTTCGTAAAGGAAGTTGCAGCGGATGTTTCAGCGCGATACCGCCGCAAAAGCAAGTTGAGATGCGGAATAATATTCACGGCTTGTACACATGCCAGAACTGCGGACGTTATCTCTATCCTGAAGATTTATACATACCCGAAGAGTTTTAATCTATAATCATGACGGGGAAAGCAGGCAATCGCCTGATGCGCTGTTATCAAACAGTACCATCGGGAGGAACGTCCGGACACCAGAGGGCGGCACGCTTGATAACATCAAGGTGATAAGCCCGCGAATGCAGGCGAATCAACGGAAAGTGCAACAGAAAACAAACCGCCGGAGTACATCTCCGGTAAGGGTGAAACGGTGCGGTAAGAGCGCACCGCGCCAATAGCGATATTCGGCGGCAAGGTAAACCCCGTGCGGTGCAAGACCAAATAGGATGTTGTCGGAACTGCAAAGATTCCGGTATGCTGCCCGCATACTTTACAGCATCGGGTAGGTTGCTCGAGTATGGCAGCAATGCCATTCCCAGATGAATGATTGCCTCGTGTGCTTGCACATAGACAGAATCCGGCTTATCGCTTTCTCCGGTTATTTATTGACGAATTGAACATAACAGACCAAAGTCCATGAGATTACCATCCGACCCTATCATTGCTGAAATGCTCCCCGATTTTGTGGCATCGTGGCAACATGATGTGGAACACGTGTTACCCGGAATTATTGAAGAAAGAAACAGCAGCGAGCTTTATCGCTTCGGGCATACGTTGCGTGGTTCGGGCAGGCAGTTTTGCGCAGATGAACTTTCGGAACTCGGAGCTCAACTTCAAGACGCATCCCGTAATAACGATTGGGATGCGGCGGTGAACCTTGGTAAGGAAATCAACAGCAAACTCGATGACGTGAAACAATTTATCAGTTCATTGGGTCAGAGTGCCGCCTCCGGCAATACACCCTCGAATTTGTAACATAACTTTATCAGGAAGCGGACAATGAATACTCTACGCAGAGCCATCGTATCTTTCGTCATCCTTGCAGGTCTGGCACTTTTTACAGCCACACCAATCTACTCGCAATCACTGCCCCGTGTGGTGGTACTGCCAATCCGTAATATGGATGGCAACATCGGATTGAATAAATACTGTTACACAATAGCTGATTCATTGCGAATCGTGCTTGCACAACACGAGCAACATAATAAGCAGTACACAATAGTTCCGGCGGATAGTGTTGAAATGGTTCTTGCCGAGTTCAATCTCGACCCGAATAACCCGCAATATGAATCCGATATATGGAAAGCGGTTGCCGCATTGAACACCACATTAGTTGTATCCGGCACGTTCAACTTCAACGGTGGCAGAATGCTTGTGAACATCTATTGCTACAACGCCAAAACAAAAATCGCCGATCAAGCCAACGCTGCGAAGAACATCTTCAAGGCACCTGAAAAGATTTTGGACATGATACCTGTCATGCGCGATAAAATTGTTCCAGCATTGAAGTAACGTCATACCGCATAACGTAGTAGGCATTACCGATGTGATTGGTAATGCCCATTATTATATCTCTATCATACGGGATTTATTCTATCGGCGGACTCAATAATTCAACAAAATCACCGTTAAAAAAGTAAGTGCTACCGTCCGAATCCTCTGCACGTCCATTTTCATCGAACAAGAGTTTGTGTCCCTTCATAGACACCCATCCGCGAATACGTGCAGCATTTCCAAACACGAGGGCATACGGCGGAACATCCTTTGTTACCACGCTGCCTGCGCCAATCATGGCGAACTCGCCTATGGTTATACCACAAACAATGGTAGCATTTGCACCGATACTTGCACCGCGTTTTACCGTAGTGCGAACCATTTCGTAGTGAGGGTTGATTGACTTGGTTCGTGGAATCATATCATTCGTAAAAACAGCATTCGGTCCTACGAAGACATCGGATTCGAGCATAACACCATCCCACACCGAAACACCATTTTTAATTGTACAACGGTCGCCGACATACGCGCCGCCTTCTACAAAACTTCCCTCTCCGATATTACATTCATTACCAACATGTGCATTCTTCATCACATGAGCGTGTGCCCAAACACGGCTACCTTCGCCAATTGTTGTTTCACACATACCGCGTCCGTGTACAAAGTATTCCGCAACGGCTGATTGTAGTTCCGCTTCCATGCTTGCAAGTAGGTTAATTGAACAATATGGAAGAAAAAAGCAAGCATCATGCCAGCGAGCGGCAGATCCATCCGTTACAGCGAACGACCTACTTCAAGGATTTCGTATTGGATGATACCGACCGGCGCTTTTGTCTCAACGACATCGCCTTGCTGTTTCCCAAGTAACGCCTTTCCAAGCGGCGAGGTAACCGAGAGTTTATTCTTTTCAAAATCGGCTTCTTCCGCACTGACCAAGGTGAAAGAAACGGGCTTATTGACTTTTTTATTCAAGAGCTTTACAGTAGAGAGGATATATACCTTTCCATCGTCAGGCAAGTCGCTTGATTCAATAATTTTCACATTACCGAGCGTTGATTCCAACTTATTGATTTTGATTTCAAGAAGTTCCTGTTCGTGCTTCGCCGCATCATAGTCGGCGTTCTCCGAGAGGTCGCCGTGCGAACGAGCATCTGCGATTTTCTGTGCTATCTCGGCACGTGCCTTCGTTTTCAGCTCGCGGATTTCGTTTTCTAACTCGGCAACGCGCTCTCGCGTCATGTACACAACATTCGACATACTTTCTATTTGAACTATTATAGTTGGTAACAGGATTAAAAAAGAACAAAGCCGCCGTTTCTTGGGGCGACTTTGCTTACACAAAGATACATGTGTCCTAATCGGGTGTTCAAATTTTTATTAATGAATGTCTGATTTTATAAAGTAATGGGAGAGTAGTGATATAATGAATACTCTTTTTGAAGGTGTAGAATCGGGATACAGAATGACTTATAAATTTCTATACAATAAAAGAAAGGCGTGTTATGTGAACACGCCTTGCCATGGTTTAAGATGGTATGGATATCTGCTTAGGATTGGTGGAGTTTTTGACGAACCTTCTTCTCCGACATTCCGCGCAAGTAATAGAGTTTAGCACGACGAACTCTGCCCGAACGCTCAACTGTAATACTTTGGATATTTGGTGAATGTACCGGGAAGATACGTTCAACACCAACGCCGTTCGAGATTTTGCGAACACGAAATGTCGCATTGATATCCGAACCGCGGCGTGCGATAACAACACCGGTAAAATTCTGGATACGTTCTTTCTCACCTTCTACAACACGCACAGCAACTGTTATTGAATCACCCGGGCGGAAGTCGGGTACATCAGCGTAGTTGTCGCCGTCTTTGGATTTGCGGGCTTCCTTTGCCTTCGCAATCGTCATGTTGTTAATCATATCGAGAGTATTCATGTACTTCTCCTATTGAATTTCTGATAAATACTGATTTTTTAGCTTGTTTGAGTTATAGCTTACGAAAATACGGCTGCCTGCCAAATGAGCAATGCTGTGATTGGGAAATCAAGTGAAAAAAATGAATCTATAACTCAATAAATACAGAAAAATGGTGCGAGAGTCCGCCCGGTATAATCATATCATTCATTGCTGCGTAATCAAGCTGCATCGTAAAGGGTAACTCGTTTGCTGCTATACGATAGGATGCACCACCCGAAAAGACAGACATCGGAAAGATTGAAAATGATCCGAACGTATCTCCCAATAGCGCAAGACCGCCGCGAACTTGAAACAACTCTGTCGGTGAGTACTCAGCTCCAAGCATAACCGTAGGATTGTTATTGCCGCGAACAAACACACCGTCGAGTGATACTAACAGATAATGAACTGGCGGTTGATACACTGTCTCGACTTCCCCAATTGCCGCCGTCCTCGATTCATAGCTTGTATTCTCAAAAGGGACTTCGGTGGATAGTCCGGCACGAATCATAAACGGCAACGATTCGCTTGTACGGCTTGCGTTATTCCATTGCATAAAGCCGATATTTTGAACTGATGCACCAAAGGTGAACATGTTTGCAAATGGTAAACGCGCCCCTGCATCAAACGCGAATCCTGACCCGCTCAATCCTAATGCACCCACGTTATTGGCAACATACTTTCCGGCTACACCAAAACTTGCACCGCCAATATCATATCCCGCACCAACCGATGCAGAATATACATAGTTCGTTGCAATACCAAGGTTGCGTCCTAACGCATCACGGCGTGT
>JAEUSO010000175.1:4906-7270 GCA_016788605.1 Candidatus Kapaibacterium sp.
ACTCCGGTGTAAAATTCTGTGCGTAGGCAAATGTCGTGTGCAGTCGTGAAAATCCTAGCACCGACACCATCGAATTAAATGTAGGGTTGTCGGATTGAGCCGATAAACCAGCCGGGTTAAAAAAGAGAGCGTTTGGTTCATTGACAATGGAGGCGTATGCCCCTCCCATACCGATTGCCCTCGCACCGACAGGACGCTGAAGGTATGATTCTGAATACCCTTCATTCTCCGCTTGGGCATAGAGAGGAAGTTGTATGGATAAAACAGCAAGAAGGCATGCACACATACGGACAATGTGCGATTGATTCAATGATTCGGTTTGAAGCCCGACGTGTGCAACATCCATGTTGACCGCTTCCCCATTATTCAGAAAATTGCTACGGCACTGATATACTTATGGTCGTGAAATCACAACTTTCATCGCCGAACGGAATGAACTGCCTTGCGCCGAAACGATATACATGCCGCTCGGAATGTCAGACACCGAGAACTGCGGTGTTTCCACTTTCTCTCCGGCATCCATTGTTAGAACACCGAGGTCTTTTACTTTCTTACCTAAGATATTAAACAGGGCAAACTCTACGACTTGGTCGTCATTGAGCGACATCCAGAGTTTCAAAGCGTCGGTATTCGTGATATAGGTGTACGATACGATTTTCGATTCACGTCGGGATGTGTCTGCTGTTGCCTTCGTCGTTGCGGTACGTGTTTGCTGAAACGAGGCAAAGGTGAAATAATCGGAGGCAATGTTGATTGCAGAACTGACACTTTTCTGTTTTTGTAATGCAACGGAGTGCTTTGCATAAACAGGATTGGCAGTACCCAAAACAAAATACAATATCAGGATACCCAACGGTAAAGAGAGGAGAACTTTATTCATACATTCATTTAGTATTGATGATACCTTTTTCCATTGCTGCTATGACTTCGACATGGATTATTCCGTTACACATGTGAGAATAGAACGAAAACACCGTGCCGAAACGGGCATCACACCGCAAAGATACATTCGTTTCCCCTGTTTGCAATCGGCTTAACTCTTCTTAACAAGCAAATTGTGATGAAATATCTGATTCATGTTTGTTCGTCAAAAAGTGAACGCCGCCTTCCATATTGGAAAACGGCGTTCGTAAAACCGGTCTGATTCGGAACTATCAGACAGTAGCTTTACTGCGTGATGGCTTTTTGAGCGGTGCAAAGACCGGTTCCGCTTCGCGTTCGTCAGGGATTATCGCGCTAGTACCGAAGATATTGCCGACATCACTTGTAACAAGCATGTCTTGGTATTTACGCAATCCCGTTCCTGCAGGAATAAGCTGACCGAGAATGATATTCTCTTTCAAGCCGCGCATAGTATCAATTTTTGCAGCAGCCGACGCATCCGAAAGAACCCGTGTGGTTTCTTGGAATGAAGCCGCCGAGAGCCATGATTCCGTTGTAAGCGATGCTTGAGTGATTCCCAGCAGTAACGGCTCGGCAATTGCCGGTTCGGCTTTACGCGCCTTAGCCGGTTTCTTGCTTTTCTTCGTCAGGTCGTCGTTCACTTCTTTGAATCTCTTCTTCGTGACGACTTCGCCTTGTTTGAATCGGCTGTCATTCTTATCAGTAATAACAACGCATGATTTCAATCGCTCGTTTTCATCGTTGAAGAGGATACGGTCCACTTGATCGTTCTCCAGGAATTTTGCATCACCACTATCGGTAACACGGACTTTTTGCAGCATCTGGCGGACGATAACCTCAATGTGTTTGTCATTGATTTTCACGCCCTGCATACGGTACACTTCTTGGATTTCGTTTGTAAGGTATTCCTGCACCGCACCGCTGCCCTTGATGGCAAGAATATCGTGTGGATTCGTTGCACCTTCTGTCAATCGCTCGCCTGAACGGACAAGGTCTCCGTCTTGAACAAGAACGTAGCGTCCGGCAGGTGCGCTGTATTCCTTCTTCGTCTGACCGTCCAAACTTGTAACATAAATCGTGATTGCACCGCGTTTTGGTTTCGGATCTTTCATGACGATACCGTCAATCTCAGACACGATAGCAGGATTTTGTGGCGAGCGTGCTTCAAAGAGTTCCGTAACACGCGGCAAACCGCCTGTGATATCGCGGGTACGACCCAAGTCGCGCGGCATTTTCACAAGTTTGCTACCAACACCCACCAAATCATTCTCATCCACTATAATTTGGGCACGGGATGGAATACTGTAGGTTGCAAGCACTGTTCCGTCGTCAGCAACAACTTCAACACCCGGGAATTTTGTACGGTCGCGCGAGTCAATCACCATCTTGGTAATGTGACCTGTTTGCTCGTCGTTCTCTTCGCGGTATGTTACGTTCAGAACAAGGTCTTTGTAGCGGATG
>JAEUSO010000176.1 GCA_016788605.1 Candidatus Kapaibacterium sp.
CTCTAATGCACGGGCATAGTCCGAGAGATAATAATACACATTTGCGATGTTGCCGAGGTCTATAGCCACGCCTGTTTTATTGCCGAGTTCTTCATCCAATGCTAATGCCTTGCCCATGTACTCCAAGGCACGGGTGTAGTCCAAGAGATTCTGATGCACATTCCCTATGTTACCGAGATGTATTGCCACGCCTTGTTTGTTGCCCAGTTCTTCATTCAGTGATAATGCCTTGCCCATGTACTCCAAGGCACGGGCGTAATCCGAGAGATTCTGATGCACAGTCCCGATATTACCGAAATGTGTTGCAATGGCTGCTTTATTGCCGAGTTCTTCTGCAAGTACTACTGCTTTGCCATAGTAATCCAAGGCACAGGGATAGTCCGAAAGATAATAATACACATTCCCGATATTGCCGAGAATAGATGCCACGCCTCGTTTATTACCAAGTTCTTCATTCAGTGATAATGCCTTGCTGTAGTACTCTAATGCACGGGCATAGTCCGAGAGAGAACGATACACATTCCCGATATTGACGAGCGTTTTGGTTTGGAGTTCTTTGTTCTGCGTTTGTTCGGCAAGTGTGAGAGATTCTTCGGCATACGGCAGTGCATCCTTCGCCATATCGCGCTGACCTAACGATTGTACGAGCACGATGAGAATGCGTGCGCGGAGTTCGACCTCACCTATGACCTCTCCCAAACCCTCGCCGGTAGAGATGGCTTCAAGAAGTTCACGCGCTTGGGTTTCGGCAAGTGTAAGGTCGTTGCCTGTTTGTATTAGTGCCTCAAGTTCTTCTACGTTGGTTTGCAGTTCTTCGTATGTCATGATGTTCTTTCGAAGAAATATGTTTTCATCATTCCTTTGCCCTTGATTTCCATTTCGCCGCGGGGGATGAATCGTATCATGTCCTCTCCTCGTCCCTCTCCGATGGAAAGGGTGAAGGATTCGTCGGGAACTGAGAAGCCCTCCATTTCGGGAAGGGTTTGGAAGGGGAACAACGTTCGCACAAACTCCTCACTCACGTGTATCCTTCCCGCTTCGCTGTAACTCTCCATTCTGCTTGCCGTATTTACGGCATCGCCCCAAAGGTCGTATGCAAACTTCTTCTTACCAATGACTCCTGCCACTACTTCACCGCTATGAATACCTATACGTAGTTGAATCGTGTCGCCTGTTGTTTTTGATGCGAACTCTTTCATTACTTCTACCATATCCAATGCAAAATATGCCATTGCTTCTGCGTGGTCGGAGCGTGGTTCGGGCGCACCCGCAACAACCATATACGCATCGCCAATGGTCTTGATTTTCTCTAAACCATACCTCTCAGCAAGGGTATCAAAGGTGCTGAATATCTTATCCAATCCCTCAACCAATTCTTCTGCCGATATGCGTTGCGAGAGTTTGGTGAAACCGACGATGTCGGCAAAGAGAACGGAGACACTCGGCAGTTTTTCGGCTATCAGTTTCTCACCGTTAATCATCCGGTAGGCAATGCTTGGTGGCAACACATTGTGTAAGAGTTCCTGTGTGGCTTGGTGCTTAGCATCAGCGGCTGCTTTGGCTAGTTCAATTTCCTTTTGTTGTTCGCGTATTGCCTCTTGCTTCTTTACTTCCTCGACATTTACTTCTTTTTCAATCTCAATGTACTTTTTGTAGTGCGTGAAAGCATCTCCCAATCGTTCTTCTTGTTCATAAAGATCAGATACGGTTTTGTGAAGTCCAATCAACGCTGCTTTATCTCCAATTTCTGTACTTAGGTTAATAGCCCGCAGGAGGTATTCCTCTGCTTTTACAGGATCACAACCATCGAAGTCCTGCTTTGTGTAGGTTCGCCCGATATTGCCGAGATTTATTGCCACGCCTCGTTTGTTGCCGAGTTCTTCATCAAGTACTAATGCCTTGGCATAGTACTCCAAAGCAAGGGGATATTCCGAGAGAGAAAAATGCACATTCCCAATATTGCTGAGACATACTACCACGCCTGCTTTGTTGCTGAGTTCTTCTGCGAGCACTAACACCTTGCCATAGTACTCCAAAGCAAGCTCATAGTCCGAAAGATTACTATGTACATTCCCGATATTACCGAGCTGATTTACCATGCCTTGTTTGTTGCCGAGTTCTTCTGCGATCGCTAATGCCTTGCCATAGTACTCCAATGCACGCGGAGAGTCCGAGAGATCACTATACACAAGCCCGATATTGCCGAGATGTATTGCTACGCCTGCTTTATTGCCAAGTTCTTCATTGAGTACCAATGCCTTCTCTAAGTACTCCAAGGCACGGGCATAGTCCGCGAGATACCAATGTACATTCCCGATATTGCCGAGCTGATTTGCCACACCTACTTTGTTGCCAAGTTCTTCATCGAGTGCTAATGCCACGCCCATGTACTCCAATGCACGGGGGTAGTCCGAGATTTCCGCATGTACAATTCCGATACTGCCGAAATGTATTGCTACGCCTGCTTTGTTGCCAAGTTCTTCATCAAGTGCTAATGCCTTGCCGAGGTACTCCAACGCACGGGGGTAGTCCGAAAGATTCCTATGCACATTCCCGATATTGCCGAGCGTTTTTGCAATACCTTTGCGGTCGTGGGTCTCTTCACAAATTTTTAGTGCGTCATTGTAGAATTCGAGTGAGGTAGTGAAGTTGCCTCGCTGCCATGCTATTACACCGAGTATGCGGGTAGCGCATGCGCGGAGGGTTGCGTTTTTGTTCAACGTTTCTTCTCCAAGATCCTCATCCCGATATTCTCCAACTACGGGTAACAAATCCTTTCCTCGTCCCTCTCCGACGGAGGGAATCTTATCTAGTTCAGCTAGCACCTTGTTTGCAAGCCGCTCGGCTTCGCCGTAGTTGCCTGTGTTGGTGTGTTCTTCCGCTTGGGATAGCAGCGATAGTAGTTCTTCGTGTGTCATGATCTTTTTGTTGAGACATTTTACGTGTTGAGTGCGTAGAGACGCGCCACGACACGTCTCTACGGTGTCAACCGTCCGCAAAATACCATTATAGAGCAGAAGATGATAAGACGACTGCGTTTTGTTGAGACGCGCGACGAGAGGTCTGTACACGAGGGTATTGGTTGGAAGCAGAGACGCGCCGCGGCACGTCTATTCGTGTGGGTATTGGTTGGAAGCATAACGCAAGAACGCTTGATTAATGGCGGACTGCGCTTTCCGGCAGAGGGAGGGTTTGGCGGAGGGAAAGGTGCGATGCCGGCTTGATATGATGATGCGCTGATGATACTTGAAGATGCTACACTGCCGCGGGGACTTCGATGAAGAAAGTTGCGCCGTGACCGTAGTCGCTTTCCAACCAGATTGCGCCGTTCATGTTTTCGACGAGTTTTTTTGCGATGGAAAGTCCTAATCCGGTGGAACTTTCGCCGCCGGTGGGACGCGCCGTCAGCTTGGTGAATTTTTGGAAAGCGTGCTTTTTGTCTTCTTCGGTGAAGCCCTGCCCGGAGTCGGCAACCACGCAGCGTATGACGCTTTCGCGACGGGCAACAAGGATGCGGACATCTTTGCCAAGCGGCGAGTATTTGATGGCGTTGGAGATGATGTTGTCCAATGCTTCGCGGAGGCGGTCGGGGTCGGCAAGTGCAACGGCTTCTTCTTTCAAGAGCGAGATTGTGATGCGTTTTGTTTCCACGTGGGGTTTGTAGTGCTCAAGCAGCGAGTCCACGATTGCGGCAACGTCCACGCGCTCGGTGCGGAAGTTGATTTTTCCTGTTTCCAATGCATTGGCATCGAGCAGCGATGAGATGAGATGCGTGATGTCGTTGGCGGCGTTGAGGATGCGGTCGGCGGTTTTTTGCATGAGGGGGTCGTCCTTGGTGGCTTTGTAGCGGCGGACGCCCTCGGCTGCAAGTTTGATACCCGCCACAAGGTTTTTCACGTCGTGGGTGACAATGCCGAGCAATTCGTTTTTCTCGTTGTTGAGTTCGTGGAGCATTCCGTTAGCGACTTCGAGTTCGGCGTTCATTTGGGCGGTTATCTGCTGCTGCTGCTCGATGTCGTGGTATGCCGAGGCAAGCGCGTCGGATTTTTCTTGCAGCGCTTTGATTGCATCGGCGAGTTCCACATTTCGGAGGCGGAAAATTTCGCGGTCACGTGCGGCACGCTCGATGTTGAAACGGATTTCCATGACGGCGATGAGCTTTTGCTTATCGGCGGCAAGAATATCGTTGCGTATGGACGATGCTTTTTTGTAATAGGCAAAGGCGGTCTCGAATTCCTTTTGCGATTCGAGCGCGCGCGACGAACAGTCGTAGAGCATTGCCTCGTCGTTGAGTGCACCGATGGATTGCGCAAGGTCAATTCCCTGCTTGTAATACCGCAGTGCGCGCTTGTGTTCTTGCTTGGTGTGGTAGATGTCGCCGATGAACCGCAACGCTTCGAGTTCACCTTGCTTATCGCCGATGCCGCGCATGATTTTTACCGCCGTTGCAAAGTACGAGAGCGCAGTGGCAAGTTCGCCTTGTGCGGAATAGATGCGCCCCATGCTGGTAATCGTGGCAGCCATGTTTTGCTGGTCGTCGAGCGTCTTGGCTATCGAGAGTGCCTCGGCTTGGTATGTGAGCGCTTTCTCATAGTGCTTCAACTGCCCGAACATGTGCCCGATGTTGCAGAGCGTCTTGGAGGTATCGTACATATTGCCGCTGTCGCGGAACCACGAGAGCGCCTGGTTCAAGTATTGCAACGCGGTTTCGGTGTGACCCAAGCGGAAGTAGATGCCGCCGATGTTGTTGGCGGTGATGGCGATACCGTATTTATCGTTAAGTTCTTCCTGAAGCTCAAGCGCTTTGAGCAAATGCTCCAATGCTATATCGAACTGACCGATTGCCTGATAGGTGTTCGAGATATTGGTAAGCACCGATGCGACTCCCTGCTTATCGCCTTGCTCTTCTTTGATGATGAGTGCGGTGCTGAGGTTTTCGAGCGCTTTGTCATATCTGCCCAAGCGGAAGAGAATCCCTGCAAGGGTAAGCGACATGCTTGATTCCCGAAGGCGGTCGCCCATTCCCGCATACACGCGCAATGCTTCGGCGGTGTCGGTGAGCGCTTCCTCGTATTGGGCAAGATTGTAGCGTGCAAGTCCGGCATTGGCAAGTGCCTCGGCTAACCCTTGGGTATAGGTGATTTTGCGGGCGTAGTCAATGGCGCGGTGGGAGTAATCGAGTGCGGCGGCGGGCTGATTGGAAGAGCGTTTTTTCTTTGCCTCGGCGTTTAATACATCAGTACGGGCGCGGTCGTCCTGAGCGTTTTCAAGCAAACGCTCGACTGCCTCGTCGGATACAGGCGTCCCTGCCGTTACCGTAAGCATCATAGCAACCGAACCGGGTGTGATTTTGGGTAGAGGAAATTGCCCGACTGCCTGCTGCAAGGCGGTGGGCGTACTGCTGCACTGCGAAGATATTGTCTGCTGCGGGCGGTACAAAATCAAGTTATCACCATACGTTGATAACATTGGGGAAAAGTGATACCCATGTTTGTTTGCCGCCGACGGATACGAAGGGCAAAAGGATGTTGTATATTGCAGACCCACGGACGAACCACGCACAATAGCAACGGATATGCCCCCTGTGCAGCACATAAATACCGGATACTCGGCATTGCAGCCACAAGCCGCAGTCACTTTGTTTCGCCATGCAGCGGGCGGGATGTTGTATTGGTTGATGCTTGCGGCAGCCGTGTTTTTGTCCGGTTCGTGTACAACCGTTCAGCACTGTTCATCCAATGCCGCCGACGGTAATCTTGGAAGCGGCGTGAACTCGCCAGCCGACGACTACGCGCTTTCACGGATGAGTACCACCCTTCTGTTCACCACATCGCGTCCGCGCACCGATGTCCACACCGACATTATCCCGAATGCCATACCTGAAGCGGTGTTTGAAACCACACGGCGAAGCGACGGCTCGTTCAGCGAGGCGGACATCAACCGCTCGTTGCCGGTCAATGTGCTTCGTGTGACATCGCCCGCAACAGCCGCCACACCCGACGGCACAACGATAATGGTATTTGCAAAGCAAAGCGGCGCGGGCAGAACGGCGAATATGGACTTGTATCAATCCACCATGAGCAACGGCGTGTGGAGCGAACCGGTCATTCTCAGCACCTTGATTTCATCGGGCTACGACGCGCAGCCCGCGCTTGCCCACGACGGCTCGTTCGTTGTGTTTTGTTCCGACCGTGCGGGAGGCAGAGGCGGCATTGACCTTTACATTTCCTATCGCAACGGCGGGGCGTGGCTGCCTCCGCAAAACATGGGCGAGACGATTAACAGCTCCGGCGATGACATCACACCCTCGATTAGCGCGGCGGGCGACCTGCTCTTTGCATCACGAAACGGCAACGGGCGCAGTACAAAGGATTTCGACCTGATGCGCGCACTCCGCACAAGCGAAACCGCGTGGACACGGGCGGAAGCATTCCCCCAACCCATCAACTCCCGCGCCGACGACATCTCGCCCATCGCGTGGGGCGACAGCATCGTCTTTGCCTCGAAGCGGGCGGGCGGTTGCGGCGGTTACGACATCTACGCACTACCGCTTTGCGGTCCGGTGATTATGCGCGGCTCGGTAGTGCCGTCGCGCAGCGTCACGCGCATGGGCGGGGTTATCACCATACTCGACAGTTTGGGGAAATTCCTGCAATACCCCGTGCGCGAAGACGGCAAGTACGAGTTCAAGCTGCTGCCCAACCGGAGCTACATCCTTCGCTACAAGAACGCCTGCCTGCCCGACCCGATTGAACAGCCCGTGGGAACACCATGCGACTTCACGCATACCGTTGTTCTGCAAACCACGCTCACACTGCCGGAACTCGACCCCGTCTTCACCTTTTCGGAGTTCAACATACCGTTTTTTGCAAGCGGCTATTACATGCCCAACACGTCCGAACACCTTACCGCACTCCGTACAAAATTCGCCTATAACCTGCTTGGTATCAGCGACAGCACAGAGTACATCGGCAACCCGGGTTCGGAATATGACGAGCTTGCACCGATTGTGGACAGCGCGGTGAATGCCGCCGCCGCGTTCGTGCTGAAAGCAATCCAATACCGCAAAGAAGGATGCGTGACAAGCGGTGCGAAAATCACAGTGAACATTGACGGCTACGTTGATCCGCGACCCTTCGCCGCCGGATACAGGTACGACGGTATTTCGATTGCCGACGACAGCTTCG
>JAEUSO010000177.1 GCA_016788605.1 Candidatus Kapaibacterium sp.
TTCCTGTATTTTTGAATGTGTTTGAATAACATCCATTCAAGCAGTCACAACATCACCAACACAAGGTTCACGTGCGTTCAACCGTCGCAGAAATCTCAAAATCCGCTCTTATTCATAACATAAACATCATTCGCCGCCACGCGCCGGATTCACAACTCATGGCAATGGTCAAAGCGAACGGCTATGGACACGGTATGCTTGAGACAGCGAAGTGCATAGAGCCGCACGTTGATATGTTTGGTGTTGCTGTGATGTACGAAGGCGTAACGTTACGGCTGGCTAAAATCACCAAGCCGATTGCTGTGATGATGCCGCCCGATATTTATGATGCCGAGAAATTCTGCGAATGCAATCTTGAAATGGTGGCGTGCTCGCTCGATGTATTGAATGATTTCCACGAAGAGGCGCGCAAACAAGGCGTAACACTGAATGCACATCTCTATATTGATACAGGCATGAGACGTGATGGCATTGAGCCGCACGATGCAGTTGAGTTTATGAAACAGGCGGCGCGATTCACGAATATCAATATCTACGGTGTGTGTACGCACTTCGCTACCAGTGATGATGCCGATCCCTCATTCACACATCATCAGTTCACGGTGTTTCAGGAAACAGTAAATTCCCTTGCGGCAAACGGATTCAACTTTACGCATATTCACACTGCCAATAGCGGTGCGATTATGCGCCATCCGCATACGCACGGAAACCTTGTCCGCGCAGGTCTGGCGTTGTATGGCATTCCTCCGGCTAATACATCGGGTCTTGGTTTGCATCCTGTACTAACGCTGAAAACGCGGATTAATGCGATTCGTCGGATTCATCAAGGCGAAACGGTCAGCTACGGACGGCGGTTTATGGCAAGCCATGATACAACGATTGTCACGATTCCCATCGGTTACGGCGACGGCTACTCACGCTTGCTCACCGGCACTGCGTATGTGTTGATTCACGGGAAGCGGTATCCGATTGCCGGAACAATCTGCATGGACGAATGTATGATTGATGTGGGTGATGCACCGGTCTCATTGGGTGATGATGTTGTCCTCATCGGCAAGCAAGGCGATAGCGAAGTCACAGCGACCGAACTCGCCCAACGCATCCACACAATACCTTACGAGATTACGACAATGATTACATCGCGTGTTCCGAGAATCGTTGTAGAGTAGTGTTTAATCCACTATAACATTACATAGAATTTAGAGCTTCTTCACAAAGTCAATAAGATGCTGATTGTCAGTGAACTTTGTCAGATCCGCCTTCTTAAGTTGATAGATGGTTTGCCACTCAGGGTAATAGTCAATTGACTTTTTATCAATAATAAAATGAGATGAATTAGTAGTAACAAATGGTTTGCGAAATGTTGTAATATGAGGTACAAATTTTACTGTTTCATACGATGATTCAATTCGCTGTCCGGCATAAGTAGTGGCAACCAACTTATCATCAAACAATAAGATTTCAAATCTTGCATATCTGAGTTGATACAACTTAATAAATCCCGATGGTATCATAATCAGAGATAAGAATAAAGTACCAACTATGCGAACAACTTCATCTAACAACATCCATTGAAGAAACCACATATCTATAAGAGCATATAAAGAAATCATTATTGCTAGAATAATAACTGTCACTACATAAAATAGAGGTTGTGAAATATTCACTCCTTTTTTGAAATTAAATCTCATTCGACAACCTTACCGTAAAACACTGTTTCCATCACCGACGTAAAATGAAGTGAATGACACAACTGTTTTGCAGCTCGCTCAAACTTGCGTGCTTGCTTGGGATTCGACTCGCGTAGCAGCATCGTGATATTTGTCAGTGTGAGGAGTTTTAGATCGTCGGAAAGGTCGGCGGATGATTGAGCGGCGCGTTGAAAATAGAGCCACGCCTGTTGTGGATTTCGTTCACGCATGGATAATACGCCAAGCGCATTCAGAAGATAACACATTGAGTATGGATTTGGCGAGTCCGAGAGTATGGTCTGCGCTTCGGCTGCATACCGTTGTGCTTCGGAAAAGAGGTTGCCTTCGGTGGCAATCCGCGACGACATAGCAAGCAGTAATGCGTAGTCTGACGGCTCAATGTACTGTGCAGATGATTCTAAGAATGAACCGATGCGTTCAAGCGCGGAGTCATAGTCGCCGCTAAAGAAATACTCCATCGCATCATCGCGGACAACACCGACATCAGGTCGGTCAATCTCGGACGTTTCAATAGCTGGTTGTTCGAGTGTGTCCGTACTGTCATCAGCATGTTCGCGGAAACGATTGCGTAACTCTTCAAAAGCTGTTTCTTCCTGTTGGAAACGTTGTGTCTCAACCTGTGGCGGCAACATTGAAAACAAACGGTACGATTCCTCAACAATATCCTTCGACCCCGTTTGCTCGGCTGCTTCCGCCGCTTCAAGAAGCATTGCACGTGCAGTATCGGTATCGCCTGATTCAATACTGTGGGCAACAATGTACGGTGCTATTTGTCGGCGTGTGCCCTCATCTGCACTATCATTGTATTGCTTTTGTAAAAGTTTGGTGATTCGATTATGAAGTTCTGTCTTCTCCTCATATTCCAATGTGGAATGGAAATACGTATAATGCAATGCTTGGGTAAATTCATACATCGTGGATTTTACTCCGTAGCGCGCGTGAGGTCCTACACTTCGGACTATTCCTGTACGGTGTTGAAGCGACTTCAACCGTTTAATCGCAGTCAGTGTGTCGGTATTCAGAAGGTGTGCGATAATAAACACCGTGAACTCCCGACCTTCCGCACTACAGAGCGAAAGCAGGGTTCTGTCATCTTCGCTAAGCTGCTCTACATTTTTCGAGAATGCAGCTTGTAACGAAGCGGGAACTAAGTTGGAATCAAGCAGCTCGGCATCAAGCGTTCCATCACTTTTGAAGGGCGGATTTCGGCTGAAATAATTCAGATACTCGCACACGGTCGAGGGTATGCCCGCCGAGCGATGCAGCAGCCACTCTTCGAGTATTCTATTACCTGTGTACGATGGCAGAAACATCGCACAACATTCTGATATATCGTTAGAGCTAAATGATGGTAAATCAATATCCTCAATCCTGTCATCATTTTTATATTGTTGAATCCATGCCGCTAATGCAGGATTCTTCGCCTCGGCGGTTGAGCGTTGCATACTGAGAATGAGGAGTATCCGCATAGAATCAATAGTGCCGAGCAGTTTTTCCACCATCTCAACCGACTGCGCGTCCATCCATTGTGCGTCGTCAAGAATGATGACTAATGTACGCTCCTGCACGTACTGGTTCAGCGCGTGAAAGCACTCATCAACTGCGTCATTCTTCTGCTCGTTCGTTTTCCTAACCTTTTTGCTGTCGCGCTTAAACTCGCGCACATCGCGCATCACTTCCTTCGTTGCGTCGAATGCAGCACCGACAAACGGTATCATACCGAGCATCGTGAGCCCGATATTCATCGCAAGTTTCTTTTTTGCAGTGACAGTGCTTTTTTCGAGTAACTGCTCAAGCACGTGAGCAAATGGCTGCATCGGCTGTATCGCACCGAGATTTACCGAACCGATAGGCGGCGGGCATTCAACATACACTGCATCGAGCGCGCCGATACTTTGCGCGTCTTGCAAAAGTTGCTCGCAGAATATACTTTTCCCATACCCCGACTCACCATACACACACATAACAGAGCCATTGCCTTTATGGGCTTTTTCTCGTCGTTGCGCCACCCGTTGCATTTGTTGCGAGCGGGCAACCAAATATGGTGGTCGCGCCGTATAATTCATACTATGCCGCAGTTTGTTGTGATGCGTTCTTGCGCGATTTCCACTCGATATACGCACCACCAATGAGCGCAAGAAGTACGAGGATATTCGATGCCAAGCTAATGGTCTTGCCTTGCTCGAACTTCTCGGATGTGAATATGAACTCAAGTTTATGGTTTCCTGTGGGAACCACAACCGAGCGGAATGCGAAGTTAGTTTTGTGAATAGGAATTTCCTTGCCGTCCAAATACGCTTTCCATGAAACAGGATAATATACCTCACCGACGAAGAGCAGATTATTTCCGGTTGCGGTCACATCGAAAGTCATAGACTCGTTGGTACGACCTGCCAAAACTGCTTTTGCTTCCGGCTTCGGCGTTTCGATAGTTCCGGTGATTGCTTGCTCCACATAACACGTATCGAGAGGGTTGAAATCTTCCGCTTTCAGGTGTTTAAGAATCTCTGTTTTCTCCGCGACAACCGCTTGCTTCACAAAGAACGCACGTGGCAGAACCGTGGGGTTTTGATAGACCATTGTTCCGGTTGATTGCGATGTGAATACTGGCGGAATTTGTTCAAAGAGTTTCTCGGATGTAACGATATATTTCACATTCATGATATTCCAGAGAAGCTGATTCACAATCGCCGAACCATTGGCTTTACCCGCTTCGTCCATTAAATCCTGATACACACGCATTTTTGCAGAATGATAGCCGTGGATATTCTCAAGTTTATGGTATGCCGCAATGTTAGGCGACTGCAAGCCGTTGATATCTGCTATTCGGAACGTACTCTTATCGCTTTGTAAGTAATCTATAACATCTGTCTTGGCAAACACTTCCTTTTCAACCGGACGTTTTGCTACTTCCATCGGTCGTGTTCCTACACGAATCAAATCGAACGTAGATAACGCAATCAAGGCAACAAGAAACATCATTTTACTCAAACGGTTATTCACGTACATCCATACGGCGGCACCAATAAGCACTGCAAGAAAGCCCGTCGTGAGCCAGTCGGATTGCATCGAATCAAACACGAATTGACTGTAATCGGATTTCACATTTGAGAAGTATTGATTAGCGATAGCACTGTTCTCAACATCAGCGCGGAAACCGCTCTCGCCGACTGCGCCATAAAGCACGCCGAGCACCAAGAACGTAGCACAGACACCTACAAAGTAGAGTCCGGCTTTCTTCGCATTCTTGTCTTTGGTTTCTGATGCGGCGAAGAATGAAGTTATACCATAGGCAGCCAAAATGGGCATGGCAAATTGCATCATGGCAAGCGCCATACTCGGTGCGCGAAATTTATTGAAATTGGGAACGAAGTTGTAGAAGAGGTCATAGACAATACTGAAGTGCTTACCAAAGGAAATCAATAACGAGAATAACGCCAGCACAAATAGAAACTGCACGAATGTGTCTCGCCGGAATTTAAACGCACCGAGCAACCCTAAGAACAGCACTCCGATTCCCATGTAATTAGCTGCGTCGGTGAAGGGCATTTGACCATAATAACTTGGTATTTGTTGAGCGCGGTTGCCAGTCATTACCCCTTTGTATTCTAACTTCCCGAATCCATAAAAATTCGGTACAAGAAACGTCATCATCTCTTCCGGAGAGAACGACCAGTTAGTAGAGTACTCATAATCGTTGCCACCATTAGCATCCTGTATGCTTGAGTTCAAACCTTTGGGCTTCGTTGTGTCATTTTTAGGATTCATCAACTGACCGATTGGTGCAGAGCCACGGGTGGAATACGGCGTGTATTCGAGTGTGGACATGATACGGTCGGATGCCATTGCGTAGGATAAGCCGCCTGCAACAGCAAGCACACCTGCTGCACGGAGAACACCCATCGGTTGTTGCTTTGTAATTGAACGGCTGATTAGCTCAAACAACAGGTATAACCCAAATGTACAGATGCCATAAAACGCCATTTGCAAGTGTGTTGATTCAATCATAATATGAACCGCTACCACAAGCAGCGCTGCGTAGAGCAACGACCATTTTTCACGTATTCGCTCAAGACACATAAGGATGTACGGGAACATCGAGAACGCTATCGGTTTCGTGTTGTGACCAATCATAATCCACGTAAGCACCCACGTTGAAAAGACGGCGGTCAGCGCGGTAAATAGCGACACCAACCTATCGTGTTTTTTCGAGCGCATGAGTAAATACATCCCCGCCGCATAGACGATATACCAAAAGGACACACGGGCGGTATCGCTGCCGAACAGTTTACCGAATCCGAACGAAATCTGTATTACAATGCCGCCAAGTATATCCCATGTCCTGTCACCTGTTGTGAGCAATGCCGCATAGCCCGGCAGACCGCTGAAGATATACGGCATCCACAGCGGATATTGACCGTTCGCCAATGCCTCCTTTAAGTATGGCTGAAAACTGATGGATGCAATGTTATCCGACGCACTAAAACCATGTCCGAAAATTGCTTTGCTGAAAAACAGAATAACCGCAAGTGCAAGAAATCCGATTGCAGCAATATCTTGATACTTCTCAGGAATGAACGATTGTTTCGCTTTTGCTTGAGGTGTAGCCATAGGTACGCTTGATATGATGATGTAGTTGATGTTCGCTAATTCTAATCGCGGCAAATATACTTCGAGATAGCGAAGCCCGGTCACACTACCCGAGCACAGGCAATGGAATGTCCGTGTCATTTTCCTTGTATTCATGCTGCTGCCACTCTATTCCGGTTTTCTGTTCTATGGTAGCAAGCAAGCGGACGGTGATTTCATCGCAAAGCGTATAGCCGGATTGCGTAAGAGTCAGTACCCCGTTCTTGTTTTCTATCAACGCTTCCTTTTCCCACACGTCAAGTTCCGTAGCGGCAAGTGCTGCCACATCAAAGCCAAATTCTGTTTGAATCGAATGCAGGTTGATACCTGTGGAACGTAACCCCAAGAATACTCGCTCATAAAATGTATCTGTTGATGAAAGAGTTTCCGTATTGGCTACTGGAAGTTGGTTTCTTCGGAGTGAATCCATATAGCGTGTCAGGTTGCGGTAATTCCAATACCGCTGCGAGTCGCTGTAGCCGTGCGCGGAAGGACCGAATGCCGTGTATTCCCTCGCCGACCAATATGCAAGGTTATGCCGACACCGCTTGCCATTCTTTGCAAAGTTCGACACCTCATATTGCGTATATCCGTGTGCTGTCAGAGTATGCATTGTCAGTTCGTACAAGCGCGTGTCGGTGTCTTCATCAAGCGGCGTTACTTCATTGCGGAGAAGCTGTGCATAGAGTGGAGTTCCTTCCTCGTAAATCAAGCTGTATGCGGAAATGTGTTCCGTTCCCAATGCCAATGCTTCGTTGAGTGAATATGTGTAACTCTGTATTGTTTGGTGTGGTAATGCAAACATCAGATCGCAATTCAGATTGTCAAATCCTGCTT
>JAEUSO010000178.1 GCA_016788605.1 Candidatus Kapaibacterium sp.
AAGGAAGCAAGGGCGTTGCTCACACGTGCAATCTGCTACGCCGAACTCCGGCAGTACGACAAAGCGATTGCCGATGCCACCGCGTATTTGCAGCGCGACGGCAGGTCGGCAAAAGCATATTTTCAGCGCGGCTACTCCTACGCACAAACAGGGAAATACGCACAGGCGGCGGCGGACTTCACCCGCTCGCTCGATGTGGAAAGCAGCAACCCGCTCACGCTTTACAACCGTGCGTGGGTCTTGCATCAGCAAAAGAAATTCAAGGATGCGCTGCGCGATTACGACGCGGTGCTTGCTATCAATCCCAACGACCTGAGTGCGCTGCGAAACCGCGCCACCATCCACGAAGAACTCAATGAAAATGATGCCGCAGTCGCCGACTACACGCGGCTTATCCAATTACAACCCGACAACCCCGACCCCTTCTACTTCCGCGCCCACTGTTACCGCCGTTTGAAACTGCTCCGCCTTGCGCTTGCCGACTTCAGTTCGCTTATCCGCACACAACCGCAGAACGCCGAGGCATACTATTGGCGCGCCGTCACCCGCAGCGACTTGAAAGAGCCGAGCAGCGACATCTGCGGCGACCTCCGCGAAGCACGCACACGCGGCTCGCAGAAAGCCGACGAACAATTCAAGAAACTCTGCAAATAATCCGCAAACGATGAACCCGCTCGACGAATACATAACGCGGCACACGCCCGAACAAGCGGCAACAATCGAATACCTGCGCCGCACAATTCTCGAATCACATCCGGGCATCGAAGAGGCGATGAAATACGGCATTCCGTTCTTCATGCTCAACGGCTGGCTTTGCTACATCAACCCCAAAAAGAAGGAACTCGACATCGGCTTTCCCCGCGCTCAGCACTTTGCCGACCCCACGGGCGCATTGCAGCAAAAAGGAAGAAAGATGATCAAGACGCTGACCTTCCGCTACGACGAGGATATTGATATTGACGCTCTGCGCTCTGTGCTTGCCGCTGCCATTCGCACCAACCTTGCATGGGATGAAACATCCCGCACAAAACCGAAGAAGAAGCACTGAGAAAGTATGAACCGGGATAGATGAGTGAAGCCGGCACCACGCCTCGCGTTTCACCACCACCCGCACTCTGCCGGAAAGCGGGTTACATTTTCACTCAACCATTTTGGCGACGCGGCTACAAGAATACCGTCGGTGGTGGGCGAAGCTGCTTACTAAATGATTACCGTAGAAGTTCAGGATAGGGAGAACCTATAATCATAGTTTTTGAAATTTCGAATTGAGTACTTAACTCATCAATATTAGCATTTGATGCTTGTAAATGGGGATTACTATTTAACAACTCTGCATGTTCACGCAGAAATTGTTCAGTAGCATTAACCACTGCATTGTGAAAATCATTTGTGCCAATTTCAGAAATTGAAAAATTACCACAAGTGAATGTCAAATTATCAGAACGATTTTCAATTCTGATAGTGTCAGGTTCTGAGGGTACATCAACTTCATATCTTGAAGTAATGTTAGTATCAAGATTATTATAGCACCTCAATATTGATATTAATATATCATCGACATAAACATCATCTATGTAAAAAACATTACTATATCGTCGAAAACTGATTTTACCAAGAATACTGATAGGATCATAATCTATTTTATCGTAAATCTCATACGTAATTGAAAACGGCATAATCAATCTACCTCTTTTCATCCTATCACGTGCTACACTTGACAGCATTAATCCACTTCATTTTCTATGTAGTTTCTTGGACAAGTGTAGCACCTGTCACGACTAAAATATCTTGCAATGCAACTTAGCGATTAAACATTGCAACACCAAAACCGTACTTGTCAATGAGATCCTATCAGTGCAGTTTGTCATCAGGCATCATATCCATCACCCGCTCCTTTCCTTCACTCACCTAATACAGTTTAGCAGGTTCTGACAAACGCCGCGGTTCCGGTGCGTGCTAAGTTTTGGTATTGTTTTGTTTAACTCACCACTATCACACCCCATGAACCGTTTGTTCATATTGCTCTGCATACTCTCCAGCACTGCCGCCGTTGCACAGTACAAATACACACGCGGCATATTGCCCGCCACTGCATCAACCGGAAGCAGTATGGATGTCCGCATCGCCGACCTCGACAAAAACGGAACGCCCGATATTATCCTTGCCAAGGAGTTCAACCGCAACCGCATCCTGCTTGGCAACGGCAAAGGCGCATTTGCCGACGCAACACTCACGTCCTTCCGCAACGTCTTCCGCGACAGCGAGGACATTACCCTTGCCGACCTTGACGGAAACGGTTGGACGGATGTGGTCTTTGCAAGCGAGGACGATGCAACACATGAAATGTATCTGAACAACGGCGACGGCACATTCACCGATGTCAGTACACGGCTTCCGAAGTGCATTGCTAATGCCGTGGTGGCATGGGATGCCGATGGTGACGGCGATACCGATCTCTATTTCGGTTGCGAAGGTCAAGACCGCATCCTTATCAACAACGGCGCGGCATTATTCACCGACGAAACAAATGCACGGCTTCCCGTGGAAGACAGAGTCACACAAGACGTTTTGCTGATTGACATTGACCGCGACGGCGATATGGATGTTGCCTGCGGCAATGAAAACGGCAATGCGCTCTACGTGAATAACGGCAGCGGCGTTTTCACCGATGTAAGCGCGGAGCGGCTGCCCAAACTCGATGTGGAAATCGAAACACGCAAAATCGTAAAAGCGGATTTGAACGGCGACGGCTACGACGATATGTTCCTCTGCAACATGGCATCGAAGCAGGGACGCGACATCCGCGACCGCCTGTTCATGAATGACGGTAAAGGATTCTTCACCGATGCCACCGAGCAGCGGCTTCCGTATGAATTCCTCCACACCTTCGATGCCGTGTTTGAAGACCTGAACGGCGACGGTGCGGTGGATTTATTTGTGGCATATCTTCCCAACGAGATTCCGGGTGTGTACATCAATAAAGGCAACGGCTCGTTCCACGAGGATTCCTCATCGGTCTATCTGCCCGGCTCGGCAACGGGTAACGTGATTTCTGTTGCCATGGCAGACCTGAACGGCGACGGTAAGAAAGACATCTACTTGGGGGCAGTGCAGCAAGAAGATAAAATCTTTTTTGCAGGCGACGGGGTAACCTCTGTGGCGGATAGCGGCATTCCGACCGTGCGTGCGTATATCAGTGGAACGGAGCTTCATGTCTCTGTATCATCACCGGAGCAGGCGAAACCAACCGAGGCAGTGGTTGTTGATATTCTTGGCAGGCGGCTCGGCGCATTTGAAGTACAGGGCGGACGCGCAACATATACGATGAAAGGTATTCCAGCCGGTGTGTACTATCTGACTCTCTATTCCGGCGGCACGTTGCAAACAATACCTCTTCTTCTTACAAACTGACCCGTACCGGTTCATCCGACGGATTCTTGGCGTAGTGTTTGCCCGTTCTGACGGGAAGAGCTGCGGAGGGCGGCGCGCATTCGTGTGCGTACCGGAATAGTATTCCCGCAGCGCATTATACACGGACGCACAATCAACCCAATGAATCCGAAACCGCTTTTCGAGGAAACCGGCACTGCGCGGCGCATCATGTACACCATCCGCGTACTTAAACTCATCATGCTAAGCGCCATCATCATCACCGGTCTTTCCGCACTTAGCTCATGGTCGGTGCTTGAACTCCATTACGCGCTCTATGTGTGTGTGGGCGGTGCGGTGTTCTGTCTGCTTTTTGTTGGTGCAGCCCATAGTATAATGGTGCGCGACTTTGCCATCCTCAGCCAGCTCAGCCATACCCGCGTCTATGACGAAGTGTTCGCACGTATAAACGAAGTGGAAATGTTCGTGTATGATGCCGACCTCCGCAATGTCATACTCCGAAGCGGGACAATACGGTCGTTAGGTATTGACGAGAACTCGCTGCGCGGGAAGACCTTCGACGAAGTGTTCGACGCACTTGCCGCCGCTGTTCCCGAAGGTGCGGCACGCGACGCAATGAACGGAGCGCGTGTGTTGAAAAAACTGTATCTGACGGCTCTTTCCGGCGAACAGGCACAGCGCTTCATTCCCTCGCGCTCGAACGGCGAAGACAAACTCTTTTCGTTAACTGTTACGCCGATGTTCGACGACAACGGCAACGTTATTGCCGCAATTGGTATTGCCAATGATATAACCGAATACCACAATCAGAAAACAATCGTTGAGCGCGACAAGCAGTACCTTGATTCGATTATGAAGGCATCGCCGAACAGCATTTATGTGTTCGATGTGCCGCAGTGGAAAATGACAACCGCCAACAACCGCATCATGGATATCCTCGGGTTCGATTCTTCGATGATGAGCGATGAAGAGGTAGCATCCTTTAACCCCGAACGCCATCCCGATGATGCCAACCGGTGTAAAGAATATTTCCTCAATGTCCTCTCGAACTTAGGCGACGGCGAAGTAGCCGAAATTGAATACCGCCTCCGTCACCGCGACGGCACATGGCGGTGGATTAAATCGCGCGAGGTTATTCTGAACCGCCTGCCCGACGGCTCGGTTGCATCGTTCCTTGGCTATGCCGAGGATATTACTAACCGCAAATCACTGCGCGATGAATTAACTAATACAAACCAACGCCTGACGCTTGCAACAAAAGGCGCAGGGCTTGGCGTATGGGAAAGCAATATCTCCGAAGGGTATTCATCGTGGGATGAGAGGATGTATGATCTCTTCGATATTCACCATGATACACCAGCATCCGATTTGAACAAGATATGGCGTGAACGGCTTCACCCCGACGACCTCGAAACCGTGCTGGCACAGTGGGAATATTCCGAACTGACCGGTGAATCATTTTTATGTGAATACCGCATCATTCACCGGAATGGTTCGATACGCTATCTCCGAGATATAGCCACCGTTGTCCTCGACGACAGCGGGAAGGCAGTGAAAGCAGTGGGACTTTGCTGGGATGAAACACGCGACCATGAAATGCGTGCGGAAATCCTTCGCCGACAAGAGATGCTTGACGAGGCGCAACGTATAGGAAACTTCGGCAGTTGGGAGTACGATGTCAGCAACGATCGCTTTACGTTCAGCAAGCACACCAAGACAATCTGTATGTTCGACGACGGTGGCACGGGCACGCTTTGTTTAGATGATTACAGGAGGGTGTTCCACCCCGACGACCATAGTAAACTGACACGCTCGTTCGCTATTGCCATAGAGCGCAACATCAGTATCAATAACGTATTCAGGATTATCCTGCCGACGGGTCATACCCGTTACATCGCAGTGAATGGAGCTGTACTTCCCGCCGACGGTTCGAATACGGTTATAGTTCGCGGAACGGTGCAGGATATTACCGAGCGTCATCTTGTTCAGCAACAACTCATCACATCCGCAGAACGCCTGCGCATTGCCTCGGAAGCCGGGCGTTTTGGTATTTGGGATTGGGATGTTACGAACAATCATCTTACATGGGATGAAACAATGTACAGCTTGTATCATGTGAAAAAAGGCGACTTCACAAATGCCTTCGACGCCTGGGAGAAAACCCTGCATCCGGCTGATAAAGAACGCAGTGTGGCGCAGGTGCAAAGTGCATTGAACGGCGATAATGGATTCGACACGGAGTTCCGCATCCTTGCAGGTTCAGCGTCGGGCAGCGGCACAAGAATCATTCGTGGAAAAGGCGTTGTTCTCCGCGACGACAGAGGCACACCAATCCGTATGATTGGTGTGAACTGGGACGTAACCACCGAGCGCGAATCGCAAGAGCGGATGCGTATTAACGAACACCTGCTCGACGAATCGCAACGTTTGGCGAATATCGGCAGTTGGGAGTACAATATCATGACCGGCGAGATGAAATGGAGCAGGCAGATGCAAGAGATATTTGTGCTCAATGACACTGAAACACCCTCGTTCCCCGACTACTTGAATGCCGTCCATCCCGATGAACGGACAATGGTGATGCACACGCTGGAAACAGCAATGCAGCACGGTGAAAAGTTTGAACTGACACACCGTACCGCCCGCTCTGGAACGAATGAACGCTATATCTACTCCGTTGGCAGACCCGTCACCGCATCCGATGGACGGATCGTGAAACTGATGGGAACGGTGCAGGATATTACAGAGCGGAAAAAGAATGAAGAGCAGCTTATAGCGGCACGCGACGAAGCGGAAACCGCCAACAAAGCAAAGAGCGAATTTCTTGCAAACATGAGTCACGAAATCCGCACACCGATGAATGCCGTTATCGGTTTTGCAAGCATCTTGGAAAAAGAAGTTCATAATCCTGTGCTCCGCGAATACACGGGTTCGATTATTGCCAGCGGCAAGGCGCTCATGCAGATAATCAACGACATCCTCGACCTCTCGAAAATCGAATCCGGCATGATGACCATCCAGCCCGAATTCAGCGACCTGCCCGGTTTGGTCGAGGAAGTCGGACGCATATTCAGGGGAAAGTTAGAGGAGAAAAACCTCGACCTGCAGATTGTCCATTCGGGTGATGCAATGCCGCAAGCATTATTGATAGACACGAACCGTGTGCGGCAAGTACTCATCAATCTTATAGGCAATGCAATCAAGTTCACCGAACGCGGCGGCATTACTGTTTCAACACACGTTGAATACACACGTGGCGGCGGGGCGTGCAATCTCTCGCTCTCAGTTCGTGATACCGGCATCGGTATCCGTAAAGACCAGCAGGCACTCATCTTTGAGTCGTTCCGCCAAGTGGAAGGGCAAAGCACCCGCAAGTACGGCGGCACAGGATTGGGATTAACTATCTGCCGTCGTTTGGCACACCTGATGGGCGGCGACCTTATGCTTGAAAGCACAGAAGGCGAAGGCAGCTGTTTTACGATGCAACTCAGTGATGTGGAGTATGCGTCATCGTTCGAGGGCGGTATGCAAGCGGAAAGGGCAACACACTACACATTCAACGGCGGGCGTGTGCTTATCGCCGACGATGTGGAGGCGAACCGCACATTGATGCAGGCGTATTTGCAGGATACTGGAATGGATGTACGCATTGCAGCAAACGGCAAAGAGGCGGTTGAGGTTGCCCGCGAATGGAAGCCGGATGTTATCCTGATGGATGTGCGGATGCCTGTCATGAACGGGTACGAAGCGACGGC
>JAEUSO010000179.1 GCA_016788605.1 Candidatus Kapaibacterium sp.
CGGCATTCTTCCTGACCAACGGCGCAACAGAACTATAAGCAATATGATAAAGAGCGGACTGAATACACTATGTAAAGAGTAGATTCTGTTGTACGATGCGCTGTTAATTTCCTGCCCATTGTACAAGAATGACTGAAGTGCAGAACCGAATGGCATATACTCACGTAACAGTGACGGAACTATCCTCAATGCCGAGTCGCTGCGTAGTGTCCACGGAAGTATCGAGCCGCTCCATGCAGAGAATACAATAAGCGACAGTAAGAGGAGGAGGGCATACCAAACAAGCATATACGGTGAGTTGTACGTTTGAAAGTGAATCCACAATACCACAGTCAGAAAGAGCGATACCATTATCAAATCCACCGACCATATATGCAGTGACCGTATGATAGCACCCGCACTGATACTGCTCTCAATGTCACGAATACTGAGCCATGCCCGCGAGGCAATGACGGTTCGTCTGGCAAGAGGTGAGAATGCTGCTGTATCTTTAGTCGGGTAGTCAATACTTCCTGTAGCTTCGTTGTACGTGAGATAAGCAATCTCGCCTCGTTTGTAAAGTATCTGCGCTTGCCCGTTCTGATACAGAATGACATCATTCTCCACAGAGCAAGCAACCAAAAGACGACCGGCATCATCGCGTGGCGGATTGGTGTCGGGAATAAAATTCAGCGAGAGCAGAATCCCGCTTACAATGCATATCAGTAACGACGATAACAGGAATTGTAACGAAATAATGACAGGTATATGAAGCCCTGATTGCGGACGTAAAAGGTGCTTCCACTGAAGAGAAAATGTACTGCGAACGGAATGAAGAAAATCTTGAACCGGTGCCATGATGTTATTTGTTATCGCGCAGCCATGCTACGATTTGCTGATTCATCGCTGTATCGCTGAGTTGCGGCTGGTTGTACATTCCAGCATGCAGGCGTTGTCGCATTGCCTCGAAAAGAGTAACCGCACATGCTACGGAGATATTCAAACTTTGAACGATACCAAGCTGCGGAATACGCATGTTGCCGTCGGCAAAGGTACGCGCCTCGTCGCTCACGCCATGATGTTCATTCCCAAACACGATTGCCGTCGGTTGTGTGAAATCAACAGCATATAATTCCGTTGCATCCGAATCAAGATGCGTTGTGTAAATGCGTTTGCCTGTTTGGCGCAGCGCGGAGTAACATTCCTCAATAGAACGGTGCTTTATCAGGTTAACCCACTTCCACGCACTTGCCGAACTCTTTCGTCCCAAGTCGGGAAATTTCTGATGACCTGTATATACGCAATGCACGTTGAGTACTCCTGTTGCATCACACGAGCGCAACACGGCGGAGACGTTATGCGGGTCATGCACATTCTCAAGGACAATCGTCATCGAATCCTGTCGCTTTGCGGCAAGCTCGCGCAGCTTCGCCACCCGTTCCGGTGTTCCGTACATGTCTGGGTTCAGAGATTCGGGATGCGTCATTATCACATGAAATCAGTACAAACAAAAACGGAGCAATAAGAATTGCCCCGTTGATACATCAAAAAGAAATTACTACTTATCCGCTTCGCCCATTACGGGGTCAATACCGCCAATGATTGCCACAATATCCGATACCATCGAACCTTCCGCCATGAAGGACATTGCCTGCAAGTTAGAGGACGAGGGTGAACGGATTTTGAGTTTCCACGGGTGTCCCGTTCCATCCGAAACGATGAAGAATCCTAATTCGCCTTTTGGCGATTCGATAGCGGTATATGTTTCACCAACCGGAGGCATTGTGCCGAAGTTAATCAGGATGAAGTCGTTAATCAGTTCCTCCATCTTGGTATAAACTTCCGCTTTGTTGGGGACAACATATTGCGGGTCGTTCAGTTTAATTTCGCCCTTGGGCGGGTTATCTAACAGTTGGTGCAGCATCTTGATTGATTCGCGGCATTCGCGCATACGAACCATGTAGCGTGCATAGCAGTCGCTGTCGTTTTCTGTGATAACGTCAAAGTCGAGTTTGTCATACATGAGATACGGCATGTCGCGGCGGAGGTCGCGGTTCACACCCGATGCACGGAGAACTGGTCCAGTCAATCCGAGCGAGATTGCTTTATCGGCGGGGCAGTAACCAACGCCTGCCATGCGATCCACAAAAATGCGGTTGCGGTTCACAAGACCTTCCATCGCTCGAAGTTGGTCAAGGAATTGGTTTGCCCACTCGCGGATTTTTTTCAGCACCCAGTCGGGAATATCATTCGCAACGCCACCGATTCGTGTGTACGACGTGGTGAATCGCGCACCGCAGATGAGTTCAAACAAATCGTAGAGTTTTTCACGCTCGGCGAATGTCCATAAGAAAACAGTTAATGCGCCAACGTCCATACAGGTTGCGCCTGCCGCCAACATGTGCGATGACAGCCGTGCAAGTTCACTGACAAGTGTGCGAATCCAGATTGCACGCGGCGGGAGTTCGATACCTAACGCAGTTTCGATTGCCATGGCAATACCCACGTTATTCGACATCGGGGCAAGGTAGTCCAAACGGTCGGTATGCGGAATAAACTCGTGGTATGTTGTGTTCTCGGCGAGTTTCTCGTAGCCACGGTGCAGGTAGCCGAGTTCCGGCACACAGCGGACAACCGTTTCGCCATCCAAGCGAAGCAGAACGCGAAGAACGCCGTGGGTTGCAGGATGCTGCGGACCCATGTTCAGCACCATGTCGTTTTCTAACGGGTCTTCAAAAAGTACGCTTGTGTCTTTATCAAGAAGTTCTTTGTAAATCTTATTCTGACGCACGCCGTGGACGCGCTCCAAATTCGCCATTCCTGAACCAAGAATTATATCGCTCATGTTCGTTGCCTCTGCGTTGAATTGTGTATCGTTGTGATTGTAATCCGGTTGTGCCTGAGAACACTGCGAAAATACGAGCAAGTTCCAATCCCCGCCGTCAAATCATTCATCCTTGTTGCAAAAAGTTACGCCCATTCATGAACGGCATCCGGCATCTGCACGGCGTATATTTGCAGTGCCTGATTCTCTCGCAACCGGGTAACGGTATTCACTTACTTCAGTAGTTCACGGATGAACCACCTACATCGCTCTCTGTTACGCTTTTCTTTTCTCCCGACTGACACGTGGCGTTTCTGCCGTTTCACACTCTGCTCTACGGGTGTCGTGATGGTTTTGCTGCTTGCATCCTGCGCCGCACCGCCTGTTATTCTTGATGAAGTCGGCGGACAGAAAGAAATCACACGCGGGCAGAAAGCCACCTTCTTTTGGCGATTCCAAAATGCTGTGTCGGTTATGATTGGCGGCGATACAACTACATTCAAGCAAAGCGATCAAGTATCCGTAAAGCCGGATTCCACAAAAACGTATCCCATTATTGCCTACGGGAAATCCGATTCCCTTGAAACCGCGTGGACAATCCGCGTTATTGATGAGCAGCCAGTAAAGCAAGTGCAAAGCGGAGGCGAATCCAACTACACCGTTGCACCGCCTGCCAATGAGTCGCCGTCGCAGTTCTATAGCGGACTTCGCGCACAAGGAACATCATATCCCTTGAAGCGTCTGAAAATTATGTCGGTTGAGTTACCCACATCGCCAACCGGCGGTGTTTGCACGGTGCGTTTCGTACCGCTTGATGAAAATGGTAATGCACTCCAAAACCTGCCGGTCTCCATCAACAACTGGTCGGTCAATACGTTTTGCGGCTCAACAACCCAAGAATACAGTCCGCAAGTGACGGATATTCAATGGCAGCGCAACGTGGCGAAAATGAAAATGGCTGTCTGCATTGACCGCTCCGCAATGGCAAAGGATATGGACGAGCGCGTCCGGCAATCGCTCTCGGAACTTCCGTTCTGCATCGGTATCAACGACAAGGCAAGCGTGTTCACATTCAATCACGAGTCAAAGCTGATTACACCGTTTGTCTCGCGCGACCAACTGAATAACATCGGTGATAAAATCGGCAGCGACGAGCCGAACGGCTTGAACAGTATGTACAAATCCACCTACGCCTATTTGCAGCAATTTTCAAAACTGCAGAATACCACAAATGTCGTAGTCATCATTGCTGCAAGCACTGATAACAGCTCGCTTATCTACACTGCCGACGACATCATCAAACGGGCGAGGGAAACCGGAACACAGATTTACTCCATCGTTGTTGGTGATGCAGCCGACACCTATCCGCTCAAGTATATCGCAACGCAAACAGGCGGACGGTTCTATTATGTGCCGCTCGAAAAAACACAACAGATTTCATCCATCCTCAAAGAGATTTCCTACAGCACGCACGGATATTACCAAGCGGTGTTTCAAATGTCCGCTGCCGACCTTGCCTCTTGCAAATCGTCGGGGTTGAAACTCAAATACAGCGACGCGCAACAAAACCACGTTGAAGAAAAAGCCACCTTTGCAATGGCAGTCGAAGACACCTATCCCGCATATCAGGCAATCTCGATGTTCAACTTCCGCCAGACAGTGGCAACCGACGAGTACAAACCGCTTGTGCAATCACTTGCCACCGTCCTCAAAGACAATCCCGGTCGGGTGATTGAACTCGTGGGGCATAGCAGTAACGAAGGCGACGACGATGTGATGCGGACCTTAGCCCTTGAACGCACGCAATCAATCCGCCGCACACTCTACGACATGGGAGTCAATTCCGCACAAATCCGTTCCCGCGCCTTAGGCGATTTGCGCCCGCTTTATTACTTGCAAGACAACGAATGGCAGAAGAAATACAACCGCCGTGTTGAAGTGCGTTGGCTCGACCCTAGCATCCAACCCTACGAGGTCATAGCCGAATACACCTCAACCGAAAGCGATGCCATCAAATACAGCGAGCAATGGGAAAAGCGCGGGTTCAAATCCTACTACGAGCGCGTGTACGTGAATGGCGGCTCTGCTTTCCGTGTAAAGTTATGGGGCTACGCCACAGAGGACGCAGCAAACGCCGACGCAAAACTCATCGAACGGAAGTACTCTGTTAAGGCGAGTATAGAGTAGCGACTCAATCCCATATTCATAATTTTTTTACTCTATAGTTTCGATGTGCCGGCACCGCACCTTTTTTGCTCCGTCCGCGCCGCCACTTGCCGGAAAGCGCAGTCCGTCATACTCAATCACTCTTGCGTTATGCTACCAAAGAATACCAAATCCTAAACGAGAATCCACCATCACCAATCCTAAACGCAACTCCCGACGGAGGGGGTTGGGGAGAGCTTTGTATTCCACACCAATTCACATCGCCCTATCTTCTAGAAAGGTAACATCGAATCTTGACATATTTGAGCAAAACGACAAATTCCTATATTGCACTAGTTACGTTGAAAGTTAATGTCACTATGCACTTAAGCAATTACTATAATTACGATATTCTCTGCAACCCACGCTACATCCTCGATGTACTGCTTGGCGTAATCGGCATCAGCGTAAAGAGTGTGGAGTTAGTAAAAGCATTACCAAAGGTGGGGTTTGAGGAGGAGGAGGTATGAAGAAAACAAGCACATCAATTTTTGATAAATACATAACATGGATACCTTTTGTATCTGGAATAACATTGATAGCAATTTGGGTTCTATGGTTGTGTTATCCAACACAATACTATCAGGATGCATTTGATAGATATGGTAGCTTCATCTCTGGTCTCTTAGGCACTGTACTTGGTACAGCTAACATAATAATACTTATCAGAATATGGAATGAACAATCACATTTAAGTGCAGTACAAAACACTGAACAAATGTTTTTCAACTTACTCACAGTACGTTTACAGTTATTGCAAAATGTAAAGTATAAATCTGAGAACGATGAATACGCCGTTAACTTAATTGGACAGAGTGCTATTATCCAAATGGCTAAGGACATAACAAATATTCAATCTGAACATAACAATATCAAGTTTACTTCTTTGATGAAGGATTACTATAAGAGACAATCAGAGCATTTGCGACATTACATTGACTACACGCTCGATATGTTTGAATACGTAGATAAGCAACACCATCTTTCAAAAGAACAAAGAACTAACTTAATACGACTGGCGGTAGATGCCTTCTCGTATGACGAGTCATTAGTTTTTACACTTGTGAGTTATGATTACGACAGTCCAAGGAGGAGCAATTTAAATGGTGAACAACTACCTACTCAATTGGATAGGTTAAATGTACTCAATGCTGAGTACGACGTTCTGTATAGATTGGTTTATGAGAACAAGTAACCCATTGACGAAGGTAGTATAACACCGTCACGTATAGCACTTGACAGGACGAAGAAGGACGGATGATGGCAAACGCATGGGGATTCAAGCAACGGTATTTTTTGAAAGCCAAAGCAAGAGTGGTTTGGTGAAAGCTGACTGCGCTTTCCGGCAGGGGAACGCAATGGTCGAAGGGGAAAGGAGCGGTGCCGGCTTGATAGAAGGTTGATGATGAGTGTTTTCCGTCATCAAGCGTAGTGGTTGCGTTTTGGTGATTTCGTAACTTTACACACGTCATTAGCTAATGATGCCGGATTTATTCATGACCGATAGGCGATAGAGCACGTATGAATTTCACACTTGAATCTGTTACTGTACAGTATGATGCCATACCCGCGTTGGACGGGGTGGATTGCACGATTGATTCGGGCGCGGCAATGCTGCTGACCGGTGCGACGGGTGCGGGGAAAACCACCTTTCTGAAATTGCTGTATGCCGATGTAATCCCGACCGATGGAACGGTAAGTGTGGATGGCAACACCACGCGAACGATGAAAGCACGGCAACTGCGTACACTGCGAACCAAGCTTGGCATTATGTTCCAGGATGCGCGGCTGATGCCGACGCTCTCGGTGTATGAAAATGTGATGTACCCGCTGATGATTGCAGGTTGGGCGAAAATGGATGCAAATAAACGGTGCTTGGAAGTGCTTGCCGACATCGGCATCAGTTATATCCGCGATAAATATCCGAAGCAGCTGTCGGGCGGAGAGAAACATCTTGCCAATCTTGCACGGGCGGTGATTCACACACCCGACTGCATCCTTGCCGACGAGCCGACAGGGAATGTGGATGCCGCAACAGCCGATACGATTGCACGGGTGTTGCGTCAGGAAAACACACGCGGCGCAACATTGGTGATTGCAAC
>JAEUSO010000017.1:0-8082 GCA_016788605.1 Candidatus Kapaibacterium sp.
CATTGTGAACGAAGGCAAGCAGGAAATCAACGGCAAGCAGGTGCATAAATGCAAAGCGTATATTGATTCGCGTCCGGGCATCCCCTATGTGGAAATCCACACAACCTACGAATCGTGGATTGACCCCTCGGCAACATCGGCATTACAATTTGTGGCTAATACCAAGGAAGGCGACATCTGGGCGTATGATAAGTACGTCTTCGACTATCCGAACAAAACAATCTCGACGGAAAAGTTCAAGAACAATGTCAAGAAAGACGCAAAGCAATTCACTATCGGGAAGAAATACAACGACGGACTCTCGCTTTTCTTCTGTGCGCGCCAACTGCTCTACGCTAAGAATACGGCAACCATTCCAACCATGGTAATGGATGATACAACGCGCACACGCATCAACTTTACGGGTAAGGTGGAAGCCACCGAGATTGACGCTGTGGACTATGATGTACGCACAGTGTATTTCGACGGCGTAGCCGATTGGACGGGTGTTTATGGCGTTACGGGCGCGTTTCAGGGTTGGTTCAGCGATGACGATGCACGTATCCCGATTAAGGCGAAAATGAAACTCTACTTAGGGAGTGCAACAATTGAACTTGTCAGTTGGAAGCGCGGCGGTAACTGGCAGCCGCCCAAAGCAAATTAAACGGAAGATAATATCAAGCAAGCGGGTGCGGTGAATTGTCATCGCACCCGTTTTTGTTTCCGGATGGTTAAAGCTGTGTGAGTTGATGCCGTGCTTTATGCGTTGCTGTTGTACAGTTCCAGTATGCCGGGCAACACATCGCACAGATGCTTGTACTCGGCTGCTTCGTTGAATACCTGCGCTGCAATACGGAGCAACAGCTTTACCGAGCCGCCCGTGGCAAAGGGAAACACAGGTACTTCTATCCGCTCGCCGTCCCAAAGCATGTCGTGGATTGCCATTGCGTCCGCCATCGGATTCTCGTGTGTGCGGATGGCGCAGGGAAGCACAATCGCGGCAAGTGATTCTAACATGGATTCCGGTGCGGGCAAGGGCTGCGGCACGGCACTTATCATCATGGAGCGGGCTTCGAGCGCAAGAGTGCGGTTGTAGCGGCGCACGTTCTCAATACCAAGCTGCTGCATGAATGCCAAGCCGTCGGGCGCGCAGAGGAACGGCGACCAATCTTTTGTTCCGTTGAAGTCGAACTCGGCGTGATACCCCATAGAATACCCGTGCGAGATTATCGAAGAATGCGTTGTCGGCTGATGCTGTTTCGCAGTCCAGAGAAACGCGCTGCCCTTTGGTGCGAACAGCCATTTGTGGAAGTTGCCTGTGTACCAGTCCGCGCCGAGCGAATCAAGGTGAAGGTCAATCATGCCCGGTGCGTGCGCGCCGTCAATCATTGTCAGTATTCCATGCTCTTTACAGAGTGCAATCAAGTCGGCAACGGGAAAGACCAATCCTGTGGGTGATGTGATATGGTCGAACATAGCGAAGCGTGTTCGCGGAGTGATTGCCGCACGTACGCGCTCAACAACCTCCTCCGGCGAGGCAAGCGGAAACGGAACATCAACCTCGATGTACCGTGCGCCCGTCAGCGAACAGACGTAGAGCATTGTCTGCCGCACCGCGTTATAGACGTGCGATGTTGTGATGAGTTCGTCGCCTTCGTTCAGCATCGGTATCAGCGAGCGCAACACGGTATTCACACCCGTGCTTGCATTATCAACAAACACAATATCCTCGCCCTGTGCACCCATGAATTCGCCCATGATTGATGCGGCGTTCCGCAGTTCTACGGGCAGGGTTCGCATGGTGAAGAACACAGGTTGTTGCTCGAACCGCTCGCGCCATTCGCTTTGCTTTTGCAAAACGCTGATTGGAGTTGCACCGAACGAGCCGTTGTTCAAAAAATAGATGCCGTTTTGCAAGTGCCAGTTGGTGCGGAGCGCGCCGCCGAACTGCGGAGTGTGTGTCATTGCTTCTGTTGTTGGTTGAATGTATATCGGGCGCGAAGATAGATGGGGAATCACATGTTCGCGTGATGAGGAAACACGCCGCTTCGCATACCGCGCCATCCGCGTAACAAATCGGGCGTGTTCATCACGGGCTTGCCCGGCAGTTGCACCTGCGTCAGCGAGAGCGTTCCGTCGCCTGTTCCTGCAAGCCATTCAATATCGGTCATCTGCCACTCGCCGAGTGCAAGCGATGCGCCGTTGTGATATGCTGCACGGTGGATTTTCAGCTTGCCCTCCATGAACTCCGTCCACGCACACGGAGCGGGCGACATCCCGTGGATGAAATTGCGAACGGTTGTTGCGGATTCCCGCCAATCAACGCCCGCTTTCTCGCGCCATACTTTGGGTGCGGGTGTGGCAAGCGTGTCATTCTGCTGCATGGGGAGAAGCGTTCCGGCAATAAGCCCGTGGCATGTTTCCACCGCACACGCTGCGGCAAGAGGCATCAGCAATGCGTACAGGTCGCCCGCTGTTGCACCGTCCGGTACAGGAATATGTTTTTGCATCAGCAGGTTGCCGGTATCCACCACATCGTTCAGCAGGAACGACGTTACGCCGCTCTCACGCTCGCCGTTGATGATTGCATGATTGATAGGTGCGGCACCGCGGTATTTGGGCAGCAAACTAGCGTGAACATTGAACGCACCCAATCGCGCAAGCGAATACACCGCATGCGGCAGGATGCGGAACGCAATCACACAAAGAATATCCGGCGCAAGCCCGCGAACAGCATCGGTGAATTCGTCGCTCTTGAGTGATGCCGGTTGCAACAGCGTACCGATACCAAGCCGCTCCGCCGCAGATTTTACCGCCGTCGGGTGCAACTTCAAGCCGCGTCCAGTTGCCGCATCGGGCAGGGTGACAACGGCATCCACACCGATACTGTTATGCAACGCTTCCAATGCCGGCACGGCAAAGTCGGGCGTTCCCATAAACATCACGCGGGGTTTTGTTTGTGTTGTGTTGTTCATGTGTTTTCTTCTCGTTGCGGTTCGTTGTGTGATTGTTTCTGGCTGTCGTGATATAGCGGTTGTTCAAGTGGTTTCCGCCACACCACCACAATATGGGCGCGCTTGTTAACAACCGCATTGGCAAGCGAATCAACAATGCGCCAAAGCCCGTGCGGCATCCACGATACAAGCGGATGAAACCGCAAGAACAGCATTGCCTTGTTGCCGAATGTCTCGAAACTGTATGCCGCCGCACCCGCAGGTGCAAGACCGCCAAGTGTGCGCTCGTCGAAACTGTGGATGTGTGCGTGAAGAGGCGTGCGTTGGTTGCAGTGCATACACAGCACGTACCGGAGTTTCTCTTTGTAGGGAGTGGAAAGAATCACGCTGCCGCCCGGCGCAACCACACGAAGCAACTCGCCAACAAACGCAGCGGGGTCGGGAACATGCTCAATCACTTCCGAGGCAACCACCGCATCGAACGCACCCGATGCAAACGGAAGCGCGAACGCATCGGCTACCACCGCCGCGTGGTTCGGATATGGATACCGCTCCACCGCTTTCTGCGGATTATGCAGCGAAATGTCGAGCGAACACACATCCGTTCCGGCGGGACACAACGTGCGTGCAACCCATGCGCGTCCGCAACCCACATCGAGAACCGCTACCGGTTTTTTATCCGAGCCGCTGCGGGGAATATGGCGCAGCAACGCCTCATACACGCGGCGTTCGTCGTGTGCGGTGGCGGGGTCGTCGCGCTCCTCGAAATAATCAAACTCGGCGGCATCGGTTTCATAGTGTGTGTGATAGTCAGCCGCCGCACTTGTTGTGTCAAGCATGATTGGTATGCCATCCGCCAAGCGGTATTCCGCGCCCGTTTCTGATCGAAGTACGCCGTTGATTTCACGAAGCGGGGCAAGCGTGCGCGGCTCGGCAAGGCGCGTTCGCAACATCGGGTGCAACTGTTCTGGTGTCGTCATCATTGCACAAAAATAGCCCGCCGCCCCGCCGCTCTGCTGCAATACAGTTCTTTCCACTGTAACCGACTTCTGCGTATACTTGCCGCAACTACACAACCGGAGCCGCAAAAAAACCCGCATGACACCCGACAAACCCTGCATAGAAATACACGACCTGACCGTTGCCTATAACCGCCGCCCCGTGCTGTGGGACGTGGACACCACCTTGCCGTCCGCCTCGCTCATTGCCATTGTGGGACCCAACGGCGCGGGCAAATCCACCTTGCTCAAATCCATGATGGGATTGCTTCCTGTGGCAAGCGGATACGTGGAATTTTGGGGCGAACCGCTCCGCAGCGTCCGTCACCGCGTGGGCTATATGCCGCAGCGCGAATCAGTGGATTGGGACTTCCCCGCAAGCGTCTTCGATGTTGTGCTGATGGGTCGCTACGGCAAACTCGGACTCTTCAAGCGACCCCGCGCCGCCGACCGCGACGCAGCAATGGAATGTATCCGCAGCGTGGGATTGGAGGACTTCGCCAACCGTCAGATTTCGCGTCTGTCGGGCGGGCAGCAACAGCGTGTGTTTCTTGCCCGCGCCCTTGCCCAAGATGCCGACGTGTATCTGATGGACGAACCCTTTGCCGGAGTGGATGCCGCCACCGAATCCACCATCCTCAGCGTCCTGAAACAGATGCGCGAAAGCGGCAAAACCATCGTCGTCGTCCACCACGACCTCCACGCAGTTGCCGAGCATTTCGACTGGACTGTCTTACTGAACATGCACCTTGTGGCAAGCGGAGAAACCGCTTCCGTAATGACCGCCGCGAACCTGCAAAAAGCATACGGCGGACGCTTGCACCTTCTCACCGAAGTCACGCAACTTGTGCAGCAACACGAGCGCAGCATCCGCAAAGGATAGTATCACATTGAGCATCACATCGTATTCATAACAAGCCGGCACCGCACCTTTCCCCTCCGCCACTTGCCGCACTCTGCCGGAAAGGGCGTTACATTTTCAAAGAACCGGTGTGGCGGCGGGGCAATAAGAATACCGGTGGTGGTGGGTGAGAGCCGAAACAAAGTGATTGCCTCGGCTATTGAAGGGAAGGTATAAACTATCTCAAATACCAAGGTATATGAGTTCGAATTGTGATACTTTCGTGATCAATTCCGTAGAGTTCTAACCTTTTTCGTAGTTCGGTTATCAATTCACGTGTTCCCTCCGACTCTGTAGGTCCAAGCGATTTACCCATTGACTTTAGAATGAGCCACGTCCCTCCATTGTCTTCTTCTTTTATTGCTACTATTTCATTATACATGATCGTTACTTCTAAAAACATTGCCACTTGAATCAACCTATCATCACAAAACACAACACACATATGGAACTGACGATACAAAATAAAAATGCATAAAAGTGCCATTACCACGAGTAACAGTATTGAAGGAACAGAAGCAAAGTCATTATCAAAATATGGTTTCGTTGTTACAAGGTAATAATATACTATACCTGCCATAGCAGGACAAGATAGTAGCACGAATAGGAGTTCTCCTATACTATGTGTATGCACACTATTTCCCTCTTTAATTTCGTACCCGCCAAATATCTCTTTGCATGTCAATAATCTGTACATGATTGTTGTCTCTCTATTTTTTTTGTGTGCTTAGATTGATAATTGTTCCCACTTCGAATCGAACAGCACCGCCCGTTATTGTGCCAAATAGTGTACCTGCATTTCCAGCGATAGGGACGTTTTTAAGTTCCGTCATGAGTTCAGCGAAGCGCTCATGATGCTGTATTTACATTCTTTCGTCCTTTCAAGTGCTACACGTGACAATGTTATTCCACCCTACTTTCTCTATATTTTCTTGGGCAGGTGTAGCACATGCCCGGACTGAAATTAAAGCTCATATTCTTTCAGGTACTTTTCAAATAAATCCAATATGACGAATCTCACTAATAATCCAGAATCAGGAGATGAAATCCACGGTTTTTGATTAGTCAAAAAGAAAGAATATCGTGGATAACATTCCACATAGAAGGGATTAAATCCAACAACACTCTTAGCACTATCTGCATTGAATGAAGGGATACTTTTCTTTAATCTATTTTTATCATCCTCTGATAATGTTATTGTATAGATACGATAGAAATACAGTGATTCAAAACGGACTTGTCGTTTTAGACACTCTTTTTCATCAATAGTCAATTTTCTTTTCTTTTGTAAGGATGTATCTAGTTCAATATGCCATACATATCGAGTCGGCTTAGTTCCTGATTCCGGTCTATCAGAAAACAAGGGATTATTATTAAAACTCTCAAGTCCATTCAGGAATCTTGACCCGCCGGAGTAATACTTGATTATGGTAGAATCCCTTACTCTGCACATCAAGTCCTTTACGACTAAAAACTCATAGCATGAAGATGTACGATCATATTTCAAAATTTCTACAATCAAGAATACATTCGTTTTATTGTAATATTTTTCTTTAACACGCTGCTTATCCCTATGCTCGTACATGAGTATGCCACAGTGATCTTCACTCGGTGAACTTTTGTACATTCCAAAGAGCATGTGTGTTCCAGGTTCTTTTTGACGGCTCTCTACACTATCGGAATAACATCTGCTTAGTTCTACGAATAAGCATAGAGCAATGGCGCTATATCGCAATAGTGATTTATATTCTGAAAGATTGCGGACTATCATAATAGTAATAATTAATTGATGCAACAGGCGGTGGTAACGGTGCCGCCTCACTTCCGCACCCATTTGTCACCACGCAGGCGGTACTCGATGCTGTAGTCCTCGTTGTCGTCGGGAGAAATGTTTCGCGCCACAACGCCGTTCTCGCGGAAGCTCCACTTCTCGTCGTATTTGCGGTTGTTGTTCCAATCAACCTTCGCACGGTTCCACGTACTGAATCCTTTCTGCGTATCGCAGCGCAAATCCACTTTGTAGCCGTTCTTCGTCAGCACGCGCTTTATCGAGCCGTTGTCGTCCTGCTTTCCTTCGCTTAGCGGTGCGCGTTGCAAGTCAAGTATCTCGCGCTCGATGGGACGGAGCGGGAGTTCCGCCGCGTTGTAATCAGGGCGTTCCTGCATGGGGAGCGATTGCCGCTGCACAGCCGGCGGCTGAGGGGGAAGTTCCGCCACCGGAGGCGAGCCGCCCGAACACGAACGGAATAACAGTACGATTCCCACAATCGGGAGTGCTATAAATGCAATCAGGCGAATGTTACGGAATGTTGTGTATTTCATAATGGTTGTGTGCGGTTGATGCAACGGATCTGTTTTTATTTCGCCGCCAAATTACGCCGCCATGTAACAAACACCGACATGCTTCGTCAATCGCCGACGTTTTGCTCCATAACACAGTACTTTATGTTTTCTTGCTCCGGTGTGCGCGGTCTGATTCTGATTCTTTGTGTGCTCCCATGCCTCGTGCGGCTTTCCGCGCAAACCAGCAAACCCGATACGCTCTACGCGCTGCGGATGAACGAGCGCATTACGCTGAACGGGATAATGGACGAACCCGCGTGGAGCCGTGCAATCCGCATCACCAACTTCACCCAGCGCGAGCTGAAGGAAAACGAACCCGCCACCGAGCGCACCGAAGTTGCCGTCATCTACGACAACGATAATCTGTACCTCGGCATTTGGTGCTTCGACAGCGAACCCGACAAGCTGATTGCCAATCAACTCCGCCGCGACTTCCCCTGGTGGACGCAAGACAACATCAATATCGTTCTCGACACCTACAACGACAAGCGCAACGCATATCTCTTTGTCATCAACCCGCTCGGTGCGCGTGCCGACGCACTTGTCCTCAACAACGGAAGCGGCTTTAATATGGACTGGCACGGCGTGTGGGATTGCGAAGCCCGCATCACAAACCAAGGATGGTTCGCCGAACTCCGCATTCCCTTCAACACCCTGAAATTCACCCAAGCCGACATGCAGAACTGGGGCATCAACTTCGAGCGCAACATCAGGCGAAAACGCGAGCAGGTGCAGTGGCAGGGCTGGTCGCGCGATGCTGAAATCAACAACATCAACCGTGCGGGTACGCTTGCCGGATTGCAAGGACTCAGCAGCACCAATCTGATTGAGTTCAAACCCTACCTGCTTGGCGGGGCGCAGCGCAATACCGACGGCACAAGCGATGTCATCCGCAACATCGGCGGCG
>JAEUSO010000017.1:8092-23481 GCA_016788605.1 Candidatus Kapaibacterium sp.
GATATCAACTACCTTGTCACCCCGACGCTGAAACTGAACCTGACGGCAAACACCGACTTCGCCCAAGTGGAAGTGGACCGTGTGCAAGTGAACCTGACGCGCTTCAATTTGTTCTTTCCCGAAAAGCGCGAGTTCTTTTTGGAAGGGCGTGATTATTTCGACTTCGGCTTGGACGGCGTAAGCGGATTTTACTCGCGGCGCATCGGGCTGCCCACTAATTCTTCAAACCAGACCGTGCCTATTCTTGGCGGGTTGCGGCTGCTTGGCAAAACGGGCGACGGCACGCTGGGCGTACTCTCGATGCAAACCGGAGAGCAAGACGGATTCGCCTCGACTAACTTTACGGCACTCAGCTACCGCCACGACGTACTCGATAACTCCTTTGTCTCGGTAAATGCGACCTCGAAACTTGAGCCGGGCAGACAGAACTTCGTCTATGGCACACAATTCAACTACAACACAACCACGTTTTTGGGCGATAAGAATCTGACGCTTGGCGGGGCGGTGGCGCAGAGTTACACAAGCGATGCGGCGCAACAAACCGCACTCGCCCACAATGTGTATTTCACAATGCCAAATAACTACGTCCGGCTGGACGGCTCGTGGCAACGTGTGGGTCGGGACTTCAATCCTGAAAGCGGCTTCCTCTTTGGCGGCGATAACTATCAGTCGTTCAATCTGAATCACGAACTCCGTCCTCGTCCGTCGTTTCTTCCGTGGGTGCAGTTCATGTCGTTCGTTCCGTTCCGTGTGAACTACTTTATCAATGATGCCACCGGCGGGTTCGACCGGATGAACTACACGCTGCGCCCGATCGGATTCCTTACCAAAAGCGGCGACTGGTTCAGCGTGGACTACCGCATCCGCGCCGACCGACCAACCCGCTCGTTCCCGATGCTGAATGACAGCATCCGTCCGGGTGAGTATTGGTTTCATACGGTGAATATCAACGCCGAGTCATTCAACGGGCGCGAAGTGAGCGGTGAAGTATCGTATAGTTACGGTACGTACTACGGCGCGCAAAGCAGTGAGTATTATGCAGCGGGCGTATGGCGTGCCAACCGGTACGTGACCGTGAGTGCGGAGTACAATCGCAACGAATTGAAATTTTCCAATGCAAGCAGCGCGTTCACATTTATCGGTTCACGATTAGAACTTGCCACAAGCACACGTCTCTTCGGTTCGCTCTTTACCCAATGGAACGACGCAAACGAACAACTCTTCTTCAACCTGCGTGTGAACTGGATTCCCATTCTTGGCGCTGATGTATTCTTTGTGGTGAATCAAGCGGTGGACACCAAAGGGCAAATCTCGCTTGGCACGACAAGCGTCCAGACAAAAGTCATCTGGCGGTTTGTGATGTAATCCGCATATATGGTGCATGGCGGCATGAAAGACGGGCGTATAATGCTCTGCGAACGGCTACGGCGCAACGCTCGGCAGCCGCATAATGTGGATGTCCATCGAGCGGGTGCTGTAATACGACGCACGGTTGCGCGCACTGAAGTAGAGGACGTTGCCACGTGCGGGAATGCTGATGAATGATTCGTCCTCGTCGGTGTTCAGCGGCTCGCCGATGTTCTCCGGTTTCGACCATTTGCCGTCCGCCCCGCGCTCACTGATAAGGAAATCAAGACCGCCGAAACCACCCGGCGCGTCGGAGGCAAAAATGAGGGTCTTGCCGTCGGCACAGATAAACGGCGACCAGTTTTTTCCGCCCGGATTCAGTTCGGGAACATAGAACGGCGTTCCCCATTCCTCCGTCACGGATTTGCGTGTGGCGCACCAAAGGCGGATTGGCAATTCGCGGTTGCCGAGCAATTCCTTGATGTCGGTGCGGATACGGTTGCTTGCAAAAAGCAGCGTCAGCCCGTCGGGCGAAATAGCGGGTTGCGATTCCCAGTTGCCGCTGTTCACAATAATACCAAGATTGCGTACCTCGCCCCACTCGCCGTTGGCATTCAACTTCACAGCATAGATGTCGCAGTCGCCGAAGCCGCCCGGTCGGTTGCATCCGGTAAAGTAAAGTTCGCGTGTGGCTTGGCAGTATGTACCGCCACCTTCATTCTGTGCAGTGTTCAAACTTTTCGCCCCGTAGGTATGCGATGTGTCGGCATTCACCGCCCGCGAGAATAGATTGGCATTGTCGTTCAGCACATCCACAAACCAGAAGTCGTGCGACGGGCGTGGCTTTGCGTCGGGTTTGGATTCCGTTGCCATACTTCCCTCGCGGTCGCTGATAAAGTACAGCCGCTTGCCGTCGGGCATCACCACAGGGGCGTAATCGAGCGAGGCAGTATTAACGGTATCGCTAAGGCGGGCAACCGCGCCGGCGCGGATTTTTTGTGCAAGCGGATTATTCGAGAGCATTTTCGGACCGCATGATTGCAACGCAACCAATCCGCCAAGCGCGAGCAGGCAGCGGAGATACAAAGAAAATGTTAATGCCGGAAACAGAGTGCGGCGTGAATTCGTTATGGGGCGCAGGTGCATGATGTGCAACAGTGATTATTGTACTGCATACAATATACGCAGCCGCATCCATCCGAACCCGCATGGCTATTTTTGCACCCCGCATCGCACCGGATGCAATCAGTATCCAGTATCAACCTCCGCAATTATCCAATTCAATCATATCAACCGTATTACAAAGGATGTCCATGACTCTGAGACAATTGCTTGCAGTCGCTATCATCGCCGCACTTACCGGCACGGCGGTCTATGCACAGAACTACAAGCCGCTCAAATACACCGAATACACACTGCCTAACGGCTTGCAGGTGATTCTCCACCGCGATAACTCCGTTCCGATTGCTGCAACGGTATTGCACTACAAAGTCGGCTCGCGCTACGAAGACCCAGCACGCACGGGCTTCGCCCACTTCTTCGAGCATTTGATGTTCGAGGGAACAGATAGTATTCCGCGCGGTGGCGTGGGAGATATTTTCCAACGCGCAGGCGGCGAACTGAACGCCTTTACCTCGTTCGATAAAACCGTCTATCACGTAAAGCTGCCCTCGAACGGATTGCAACTTGCCATGTGGGTGGACGCGCAGCGGATGCGCGACTTGCGCGTGGACACCATCGGTATAGAAACACAGCGCGGCGTGGTAAAGGAAGAGCGCAAACAACGCTATGACAATTCGCCTTATGGCGTATGGAACGAGAAAATGTTCACCCTGCTTTTCAAGGGGTCGGGCTACGGATGGACCCCCATCGGCTCGTCGCAACATATTGACGTTGCATCACTCAAGGAATTCCGCGATTTCTACGACCAATACTATGTGCCGAATAACGCCGTGCTTGTGGTAAGCGGCGACTTCGACGAGAACGAAGTGCGGAAGTACATTGACGTGTATTACGGCAGCCGCCCGCGCGGCAAGGATATTCAACGTCCGGTGGTGGCTATGCCCGCCATGAACGGGGAAATCCGCGAGACAATCAACGACAACAAAGCGCAGTTGCCCGGTTTGTTCATCGGCTACCGCGGCGTGAAGCTCGGCGACCCCGACGGCTACGCAATGGAAATGCTCACCGATATTCTTGCCAATGGCGAAAGTTCGCGCATGTACCGCCGCTTGGTGGATAAAGAGCAAGTTGCTGTGCAAGCATCCACGTTCCCGTATCAACTTGAGCAGGCGGGCGCAATCGTGCTGGTGGGAATTGCCGCTCCGGGAGCCGATATCGCAAAGGTCGAAAACCTGATGTACGCCGAGATTGACAGCGTGATTAAAAACGGTGTGACGGACGCGGAATTTCAGAAAGCGAAAAACATCGCCGAGATGAAATTCATCAGTGGAAAGAAAGGCGTTTTGGAAAACGCGCTCGCGCTTGCCGATGCAAAAGCAACATTCAACAACACCGACTATGTGAACACCGAGATTCAGAATTTCTACCGTGTTACCAAAGCCGACTTGCAGCGCGTTGCAAAAAAATACTTCGAGACAAAGAACCGCGTGGTGCTCACATTCATGCCCAGTGCAGAGAAGAAGAAAAAGTAAGCGGAACGCAGAATCATTACCATCAATTTGAAAAACGACTACATCACATTATCTATGAATCACACACTCAAGAAACTCCTCTGCGCCGTGTTGCTTATCTCGCTCCCGGTATTGCCCGCGCTTGCGCAGAAGAAGAAGGACGCTGCTCCCAAAAAGGGCGATGCGGCTGCCTCATCAACCAAAACTGCCACACAAGCCATTGACTTCAAAGTGCGCCCCACACTCGGCGAACCGCGCGAGTTCTCGTTCCCTGACTATAAGGAAGCCATGCTTCCGAACGGACTGAAACTTATCGTGATTGAAGACCACAAACAACCAACCGTTGGATTCCGCCTGCAAGTGCGCGCCGGAGAAAACCTCGACGAACCGGGCAAATCGGGCACATCGTTTATGATGAGCAACCTGATGGGCAAAGGGACTGCGAAACGAAGCGCGGAAGACATTGCCAACCAAACCGACAGCGTTGGTATTAGTGTTTCGGCAAATACTGTGGGCGAACTTGTGGTACTGAATGCCGACGGTTTGAAAAAACACATGGGGCTGATGATGAGCATCTTTGCCGATGTGATCATCAACCCGACGTTCCCGCAAGAGGAAATGGATAAGCTCATGCCGCAAGTTATGGCATCCATCAAGCAAGAAAAAGGCAACCCGATGCAACTGGCGCAGGCGCTCTCGCGCATGGTGCTGTATGGCAAGGATAATCCCTCCGCCCGCCGCCGCACCGAAGCGTCGGTAAAAAGCATCACGCAAAAAGACATCGTTGAATTTCACAAGAAGTATTTCCGTCCGAACAACATGGCAACGCTTGCCATTGTGGGCGATGTGACAATGGCGGAAATGCTGCCGAAGATAAAAACCGCGCTTGCCCGCTGGGAAGCCAACGATAAACTGACTGTTGCACCGCCGCCGGCACCCAAGCCGATGCCGCAAGGGGTGTACTTTATTCAGCGTCCGGGTTCGGTGCAATCCACCGTGATTATGACCGCACTGCTGCCGCCGCGCAAAGACCCGCGCTCCGAGCCGCTCTCGCTTGCCACCTCATTGCTTGGCAGCGGATTCGGCGGTCGCCTGTTCAAAACACTCCGCGAAACATACTCCTATACCTACACGCCGTTTGCATTCCAAACACAAGGCAAGTATATGAACCGCTTTATTGCCGGAGCGGATGTACGCAGCAGTGTCACCGACAGCGCGCTGACCGTATTAAAAGCCGAAATTGGTAAAGTGACAAGCGATGCCGCAACCGACAGCGAGTTCGACCTTATCAAGCAAAGCAACGTGGCGGACTACATGATGTCGTTCGAGAAAGGCGACTTTATTGCATCCATCCTGCAAAACGCCGATTACATGGAACAGAACATTGAGTTTGTAAAAGGATATGCCAAGCGTCTGTCCGCCTATACTCCGTTCGACGCGCAGCGCGCTGCTGCCACTCTCTACCGTCCCGACCAATGCTTTTATGTTGTGGTCGGTTCGCCCGACGTTGCGCCCCTGCTCGAAAAATTCGGTCGCGTGTTTACCTATAACTTAGACCTTGAGCCGCAAGCCGACAGCTACGAAAAAGTGGCAATGAGTGTGGACGAACTCTTGAAAAAGCACGCAAAGGCAATCGGTTCGATTGATGCAGTGACAAGCATTGTGCAAAAGGGTTCGGTAACGATTGAAGCGGGCGGTCAGAAATTCACCGGCACCGGCATGAAGCAACGCAAAGCACCGAACAAGCAGCACACGGTTGTGGAACTCCCCGTCATGCGTCAGGAAATCTGGATTGACGGCGTGAACGCAGCAACCATGCAGAACAAAGGCGCGGCAGAACCGATGTCGGGCGACGATGCCACCCTTGCGATTGACGATGCAACGCTGTTCGGCTCGGCGAAGTTGGTGCAGCTTGGCTACACATGCGAGATACTCGGCAAACGCGGCGGCGAGATTATCATGAAAGCGAAGAAACTCGGCAAAGAGCAGGAACTCTACTTCAACGAAAAGACGATGTTGCTCTCGCGTGTTGATAAAACGCAGAACACGCCGCAAGGACCAATCGTTATCACACAGCGGTTCAGCAATTACGAAAACACGGGCGGTGTTATGCTTCCCAAAACCGAGCGTCAGGAATCACCGTTCTTTACTGTTATCACCGAAAGCACCTACGAGGTGAACACTCCGGTGAACGACACGGAATTCACCGCTCCCAAATAAGCGCGTCCTTTTGGAATACCTCTGTCTTCATGCCGTCTGTGGTTCAGTCCGCAGGCGGCATTTTTTTGTCGAACCCTATCCCTTCATCAATTCAAATAGCGTAATCTCAGGGCGAACATTAAACCTGACTTGCCACAAATGTCCCAATGCCCTGTTCACATACAGCGTTCTGTCGTTGTCAATATCAATCACTCCGGATGAATAACGCTTGTTCTTTACAGGAAGCATGGGCGGCGGTAAGAATGGTGGCTTACATTGACCGCCGTGGGTATGTCCAGATAGTATCCAACCCCGATAGCCATTCCATACATCCGTATCACAGACATCGGGATTATGACAGAGTACGATTGTCGCTTTCTCCGGTTGATGGTTACCCATCACCTCTTCGGGATGAAAGTTCAGTCCCCAATAATCATCAAACCCTATAACATTCAGCCCGTTGAATTCTTGTCGGGTATTGCGCAGCATCACAATACCGTTATCAGAAAGTAACGTGGCGATTGTATCCGCCACATTTGCCTGTCTCCAATTTTTGCCGTAATCGTGATTCCCCAAAATTCCAACAGTGCCAAGTTCGCCGTGTACAATATGCTGTAGAACTTCATGTAGTTCATCATACTGTACCTCCCCATTGTGTAAGCTGATGTAATCACCGGTATAGACAACAAAATCCGGCTTATACTCTTTGGCACGTTGCAATGAATCAATGACAAAACGATAATCGAAACGTTTGCCGATATGAAGGTCGCTAATCTGCATAAGTGTTTTCCCAATCAGCGCATCGGGAAGATTCTTCACAGGCATTTTGATTGTGACAAACTCAAGCCAAAATGGCTCAACCTGCCATGCATACAGCCCGCTTGCCACACCTGCTCCGGCAAGTCCATACATCGTTGTACGAAGAAATGTCCGTCGTTCCATGATTCATTCAATGAGAAGTGATAATGAAGTATTGCATTAACCTCGCTACACACAAAAAAAAAGGGAGGCGGCTGTTTGCCATACCTCCCGTATCATCCTTAATCAGTAAAGAGCAATTACAGCCCGTAGGTAATACCAGCCGAGAAGGTGGAGAGACCGAATCCCGCACGGATGTGTCCGGCTAACTGCCGTGTAAAGAAGTAGCGGAATCCGGCTGCACCCATCACATCAACGTTTGTACTTGGAGTGTATTCGCTGTCACGTCCGTTAATGGTAACAGAGCCGGTATTACGAAGTGCGTATAATCCGAAAAGAATGTAGGGATCCATTCGCTTGTCGTCGAGCAGGTTACCTAAGTGATACGTACCATAGACAGAAAAACCAAGATGACTTGTGTTTGTTTCTGTTTTGATGCTCACGGTGGTTACCGATGTACTTTGGGCATACCGTTCGATACTTGCGCCAATCCCCACTGTGCCCGGTCCTGCTTCGTCAGGTTTTGTGAGTGCGTATTCGTAATCGAGGGCAGGCGTGATGGCATTGCCCACATAGCTAAGTCCGATGCGCGCACCGATGTAGTGAACGCCTTTTACCCACTGTGCCGAAGCCGGAACGGCAAATGCCGCGCAGCATAGACAAACAAACAGTGATAATTTCATAGAGTATCTCCGTAATTAATGATGGTATATGAGTTGTCGTAGTAAAGATTCGCGGGACGAGATACGGAGCATTGAGATGTAATCCATATCTCCGCCGCACACAGCCAAACTATGATATTCGCCTGTGATATGCAATCGGCTTTTCGCAGATTATTCGCCGCCCGTCAGGCAGGGTTCGCAACTTCTCATCGTGCGTTCATGGAACTCTGTGCAATTTCGCCGCCTATTTAACAGGAACAGATATGAATGTCGTGGCTATTGTTGGCAGACCCAACGTCGGAAAATCAACGCTCTTCAACCGCATTATCGAGCGGCGCGAGGCAATTGTGGAAAGCGAGCCGGGCGTTACGCGCGACCGCCTCTATGCAGATGCAACATGGAACGGGAAAGTATTCACCTTGATTGACACCGGCGGTATTGTGCCGGGCAGCGACGAACTCTTCGACAAGGCAATCCGCGAACAGGCGGAGCTTGCCATCAGCGAGGCGGACTCGATTATCTTCGTCACCGACGGCGTGGACGGCATCACGCCATCCGAGCGCGATATTGCAACACTGCTCCGCTCATCGAAAAAACCCGTGACACTTGTGGTAAACAAATGCGATAATCCCGAGCGTGACCTGAACGCAAGCGAGTTTTATGAACTCGGCTTGGGCGACCCGTTTCCTGTTTCCGCATTGAGCGGACGCTCGACGGGCGACTTCCTTGATAATGTTGTTGAACCACTGAGCGAGGGCGCGGCGGATGAAGACACACGTCTGAAAATTGCCATTGTCGGTCGCCCCAATGTCGGAAAGTCCTCACTGACGAACGCACTCTTAGGCAAAGACCGCATGATAGTAACGCCTGTTGCCGGCACAACGCGCGACGCGATTGACAGCATCCTTACCTACTACGGACGCGAGATGATTTTGATTGACACCGCCGGACTTCGCCGCAAAAGCGCGGTTCACGAGAACATTGAAATGTATAGCGTGCTACGAACGATGCGGGCAATCGAGCGATGCGACATTGCGATTGTGATGCTGGATGCCGAGCGCGGACTTGAGCATCAGGATAAGCAAATCATCCATGATGTTATTGAAGCCCGCAAGGGAATCATCATTGCGGTGAACAAGTGGGACGCGGTGGAGAAAGACCACAAGACCGCCGACACATTCACGAAAGAACTGCACGACCAGATGGCGATGTTCGAGTACGTGCCGGTGATATTCATCTCCGCGCTTACCAAGCAACGTATCACAAAAGTTGTTGAGATGGCGGAGCAAATTCAGGAACGTCGCGCCACACGCACAAGCACGTCATTCCTGAACGACACGCTGCTGGATGAAATCACCAAAACACCGCCGCCAAGCGTGAAGGGCAACGACCTCCGCATCAACTATATCACGCAGGTGAACACCGAGCCGCCTGTCTATGCGTTCTTCTCGAACCATCCCGACCTTATCCCCGATTCGTACAAGCGGTTTTTAGAGCGCGCACTCCGCCGCCACGTTGAGTTAGAGGGTGTTCCCGTCAGCTTTATCTTCAGAAAAAAGAACCGCCGCCGCGAGGACGAGTAGGCACAGCGGTTCGCAACAAAATACAACAACAGTTATGTATCCATCATCATTATCAAACAATCCTATGAAAACCATTTTTACCCTTGTTGCATGTTCGCTCCTGCTTGTGATTGCCGGATGTAAGAGCGAAACTAACACCGTGACAGGAACAACATTCACTCCCGAAATGTCCGCTACGGTGGACGGCACGTCGTGGACGGCGATTGCCCCGCAAGTTATCTCGCAAGGCGGTATCACAGTGATGAGCGGCGTGAACGTGGAAGGTCGTGTTATCTCAATTTCATTGAACGGAATATCCGCAACCGGAACATATCCGTTAGGCGGTTTATTGAACCAGCGTGTAGGCACACTGACGCTGGGTACAACACCAGCTGATATTTACACAACACCAATACTGACGCTTGCCGACTCAACATCGGGTTCGTTGGTTGTGACAACCTACAGCGGCGGGCAGATGCAAGGCACGTTCTCGTTCCGCGCAACCAATACTGCGGGCGCATCCAAGAGCGTGGCGAGCGGGAAGTTCAACCTGAAATACTAAGCCGCCTGTTTGTATCGTAGAACCATCCTGCCTGCGGCATTGCTTCGGGCGGGATTTTTTATGCGCGGTGTGCGCGATACCCGATGCACGAAATCATCAGCCCCGCCGTCGGATGCGCCTTGTGCGGAAGAGCATCCGTGACAAAGACAACTACTGAAAGAGAACACATGAATACAACAACATATTCGGTAACAGGAATGACATGCGGCGGTTGCGAGGCAACCGTCACGTCGCGCTTACAGTCGGTTCGCGGAGTGGAGCATGTTGCAGTATCACATATCAGCGGTACGGCGGTGATTCGCTCGGCGGAGCATATTGCGCCAGCCGTCTTGCAAGAAGCATTGGGTGGAGCGGCTGCGAAGTACGGCATCAAAGAAGCGGCATCAGCCGACATACCGCTTTTCACATTGCCGGTGCTTGGGCAAACGCCGCCTGTTGCACCTGCCCCACCAAGCTCCGAATCGAAACGCACATGGCTGCAAACCTACACACCGCTCTTGCTCGTGTTCGGTTATATCACACTTGTCACGCTTCTGATACAAGCAAGCCGCAACGAATGGAACACAATGCTTTGGATGAACCATTTCATGGCGGGATTCTTCCTTGTGTTTTCGTTCTTCAAGATGCTCGACCTCCGCGCCTTTGTAAGCAGCTACGCCATGTACGACGTGATTGCCCGCCGCATTCCGCAGTGGGGGTACGTCTATGCGTTTATGGAACTTGGATTGGGAATATTGTTCGCGCTTGGTGTAATACCCGTACTGACCAACGCCACCGCATTTGTCCTGATGTCGGTCAGTGTTCTCGGCGTAATACAAAGCGTAGTGCGGAAGCAGGAAATCCGGTGTGCGTGTCTCGGTGCGGTGTTCAACCTGCCCATGAGTACCGTTACTATTATTGAAGACGTGTTGATGATTGCTATGAGCGGCGCATCGCTTCTGATGATGATGTGAAGAACCGGATGGTGAACGCTGCGTGCGTGTTATGTTGCGGGAAAATTTGTAACAATGCACGCAGGTTACCCATACTTGCGGTTAATACGGGGAGATACTTATGACAAAACGTGATTTCTTTATCATCATGGTTAAGATGTTTGGTCTCTATGCACTATCAGACATTCTCTTTGCCTTCCCGCAACGGGTCATATACATGATGAATAATTTTGAACTGTTATATCTAGTATGGAGCATTGCACTTCTTGTTGCCTTTATTGCTGTTACCATGATTATCCTCAGGTCGGCAGGCACTATTGTGTCCTTGCTCAAACTCGATAAAGGGTTCGACGACCCAATGATAGTAATGGGAAATCTAAACCCGACCTCACTACTGAAAATCGGACTTGTGATTGTGGGCGGTTTTACAGTAGTGAACTATGCACCGATAGTCATAACAACTTTATATTTTACACTGCGAGAAGACACATATCAACTCTACGACATTCCCTCGCCTACAAAACTTTACAATACCATCGTTGATATATTGCAACTGATATTTGGGCTATTGGTAGTCATAAAATATGATACACTTGCAGGATGGATACATCCCGAAGAAAGCGACAGCACGATTGATGACACTACGATTGACGACAACACGCCGACGGAATAACTCCTTGACTTCAAGTGTCAAGTACAATAGTGTTACAATTGTCTAAAAGTACACCTGCTTAAGAAAATATACAGAAGGTAGAGTGGTATAAAGTTGTCAAGTGTAGTGCATGAGAGGATGAAATGTAACTAATCCGCATGAAACGGATGGTCTTCCTCAAATTGTCCTACCTAATGTAGGAAGTGTCTTACTACCACTATATAAAGTAACTTTAGATCATTAGGAGTATCATGATTTACAATGGGGAGTAAGATTTGCGGTAATCGAAATGAAATTTTCCCATCGAGCGATCTATCGAAATAACGATTGATACTGCGTTGAAAAATTGAATCTGCCAATAGCACTATTCTAGAGCCATACGCAAGCTCAGCAGTCAGTATAATGCAAAAGGAGCAGATAGAAATAAGAGCATTGTAGAACAGTTTCATGATTGAAGCAATGGATATTCACTACCCCAGATACCCGTCAATAATACCTTCGATGGCGGCGAAGGAGTTGGCGGCGGCGGCGGCGTGCGAGCCGTTTTCATAATCAGTGCGGTCGCTGCCAAGCATGGTGATGAGTGCGTTTGCAAATGCGGCTGTGTCGCCCGGCTCGGTGATGATGCCCGCGTTCCATTGCGCCACTTCTTCGGTCAGCCCGCCAACATTGGTTGCCACTACCGCTTTACCAAAACCAAAGGCGATTTTTACAATACCCGACTGCGTGGCGGAGTTATAGGGAAGTGCGATAACATCGGCTGCGGAATAGTAGAGGGCAACGTCCTCGTTGGGTACGTATTCATTCACCCAGCGGATGCGGTGTGCCACGCCGCTTGCCTGTATCAGTGCGGTGTATTCGGCGGCATCTTCGTAGCATTCGCCCACAACCAAAAGCTCTGCCTCCGGGCGCGCTGCGGCAACCGCCGGAAAAGCAGCCAAGAGATTGCGAAGCCCTTTGTACTTGCGGATGTATCCGAAAAAGAGTATCACTTCCTTCGCGGTATCATAGCCCAAATGCGCTCGCGCCGACTCTTTTGTCCATTGCACCGGAGCGTGGCTGCCCGTGAAGAAAAGCGGTAATGTGGAGCGACTGACGGGAACAGACGGATAGCGGTTGCGGAGCGATTCCACCACCGCATCGGAAAATGCAACGAACCCTTGGGCGTGACGCAGCGCGCGGTGCGTGAGGAATGTGTCTATCCACCGCGCTTCGTGCGAGATGACGTTTTCGGCAAGCACAACAACCTTGATGCCCGCACGGCGGATGCGGGTTAGGATCGCATCGTAACACAACCCGAAAAACGGCTGATACCAGTCAAGCAGAACGAGATCGGGCTTCGAGGCAATCACTGCGTCGGCGGTGCGAATCCATGTCAGCGGATTGACCGAGTCAATGAGGCGAAGGACAGGGTGCGGTTTTGCAGGATGTTTGCTCACATCCTCTTGACGCACCCCCGGAAATAACAGCGACGGATACAACCGCGTAAAACTGAAGACATTGACCGTGTGCCGCTTCGAGAGCAGTTCGTAGAGATTGGCAACAACAAGCGGCGGTCCGCCACGGTAAGGATACGCCGGACCGATAATGGCAATGTTCTTCATAACGGTATGTCTATCAGGGAAGTGTTCCTCCCACGCCCTGTGTAACTTCACCAAGCGATACCGGATAAACCACTTGGTTAAAGACAGTGGTTGTGTTTGCCTTCGCCGAGAGGACTAATGAATCGGTGGAGCGGGTTGTGGCTGGTAGCGTTGCCTCCACAAAGACACGCTCGTTCTTCGCGCCTTTACGGGTCCATGTGTATGTCCACGGCGCAGTGGTTACCGCCACCGATACCGTATCTTTATTTTCGCCGAGGTATCGGATGCGAGAGAGCTGAGCATTGCCTGTTACCGAGTACACAACAGTGTAGATACCGGTGTCGGGTACTGTCGTAGTCGAGTCGCTGTCTTTACAGCCGAGTATTCCTGCCGCGCAACAGGCGCAGAGGATGAGGAGAACGTGTTTCATCTGGTATAAAAAATGGGTGTGATACATATCGGGCTGTGCAAAGCTATTTTCCCCTAACCTTGCAAGGCAACAGCACCCGTGTTGTCATGTGAAATTACAACGCACCGGCAGATGAAACGGTAGATAAAACGTAATCGCCGGCAATTTATGCGGGATTCTGCGCGTTATATTTCATGAATGCCATCTCGCTACGCACAGTGTTGAAATCACCCGTTGCTGTTAAACTGTGAACAGGCAACGTAAGAACAAAGCGAGTCCCGACGGGATCGAGTGCTTCGTGGCGAAGGTCGCCGTGCATGGTGTCTGTGCATAGCTGCGTTACCGCCAGACCAATCCCCAAGCCGCGTGTATGACTTAATTGCGTTTCGCCCTCGCCGCGCCTGAACCACGTGTACACACTCTCGGCATCATCGCTGCTGATTCCCTTGCCCTGATCTTCCACCGAGAGCGAAAGCGCATTATGCCGGTACTGCATTCGCACAGTGATAGTGGAATCGGACGGAGAGTATTGCATGGCGTTATGCAACAACTGTTCTAGCGCAAGATGAAGGTTGTCGGGCATGACGAAGCCAACCACTTCGGTTTCGGGAAGGACGAGATCAATATGCTGTTGGGGCTGGTGCTTTCGGGCAAACTCCTGAATACACTCCTTCACAAAAGCATTCACCATCAATTCCACCGGATGCTCGTGCAGAAGATCGGTTTGCGTGCGCATCATTTCCGAGATGGAGTCAAGATGATGCGCCATAACTTTCACACTCTCGGCGATTTGTGCAGTCATTTTCTTGCGGCTCGGCTGCGCCTTCTCGGCGGGCAGATTCTCGGCATAGTTAAGTATCTCCGCTGCGCTATGCAGCACCGTCATCGGGGTTCGGAATTCATGACCGATCATGGCAATCAGCGAGTTGGTCATTTCGTTGAACCGCTTTTCCTTGCGGAGCGACAACTCAAGGTCGGATGTTCGCAAAGCAACTTGCTCTTCCAATGTTGCGTTGATATTTTCAAGCATGTCGTTTTTCTCGGCAAGCAAACGCTGATAGTACGACATCTGTGCGTGCGTGCCCACACGTGCCAAAAGTTCCGGCGGGTTGAAAGGTTTGTTGATAAAGTCCACGCCGCCGTGGTCAAAGCCGCGTACGATTGATTCTTTGTCGTCGAGTGCAGTAAGAAAAACCACAGGAATATCCGCTGTGCGGGGGTCGGATTTCAGATGTGTGCATGTTTCGTAACCGTTCATTCCGGGCATCATCACGTCAAGTAAAATCACATCGGGTGTGATTGCCTGTGCCCGCTCGATACCCTCGGCTCCGCTTGTGGCAAAGCTGACGTTATAGCCGCTGCTGCGTAAAGTGGTTGCCGCCACTTGGATATTCTGTGGTATATCGTCAATAATCAGAACGGTGAATACGGGAGATGTCATCGGATGCCTTCGTTGTGGTCTGTTCGTAATGTGTCGAGTACTGCGGCATATCGCCCAAGCTCCGTACGCAGTGATACAATATCGAACGCATCGTATGCAGTACGGAGTTTTCCGATATATCGGCGTATTCCGGGAGAAGTGAAGTCGGCGCGGACAGTATCGAGTTTCGCAAGGAATTGCTCAACGTCGTTCGAGCCAAGCGTGGTGTTTGCCTTTTCCCATTCATTCTTCCGTATGCCGTCAAGCGCACTCATCATGTTCTCGAAGTCGTCCGGGTTCATCAGCACCGTGTCATCACTGCCATCGGGCGTATAGTGCGTTGAGGGTATGTCGGCGTTGTGTATCACGGTATGCTTCATGTATTTGGCAAGTTCCTCCATCAGCACATCGTATTGCACCGGCTTCAGCAGATAGGAATCGAATCCATCTGCATCCTTACCATCGTTGTCGTAGAGAATTGTTGCCGATACGGCAATGATATTCGTTGAG
>JAEUSO010000180.1:0-3849 GCA_016788605.1 Candidatus Kapaibacterium sp.
TCTTTCCGCAACGCATCTACAAACTCTTGCATTTGCCCCACACGCTCGATGGAATAAAAATCGCAATACGAACATTTCTTTTGACAGAACGGAATATGCACATACACACTTTTTACCGACGCTGAAACAGGCAATACTGCATTCATAATGTTCGCATTATTTGATGAACGTTCCGATACGGTTCCAACGGAAGCGGCTTGTGCCGGAATACCCGTTCGATTCCACCGACCAATACACCATCACCGGACGACCAATGACAGTGCGTTCGGGAACAACACCCCAATACCGGGAATCAAAACTATCAGCGGTATTATCACCAAGCACATAGTAATAGTTTTCTTGAATATTATATTCAGTTGCAACACGACCGTTCAGAAAGACGGAGTCGCGGATGACATCAACGTGATTACCCTCATGGGTGAGCAATGGTTTCCACAACGAAATTGTTTCTTTATGCAAGATGAGTTTCATCCCTTTGTAGGGAATGACAAACGGTCGGATATAGGGCATATCGTCGTGAAGCACTCTTCGGCGGCGGGGTGAATTGAGTGCTTCTTCGCCGAAAAGGACAGTGCCATTATGTATGGCTATTGTGTCGTGCGGAACCCCAGCAACACGCTTGATAAAATACGGCGGTGCTGATGGATGTACATCCTGATAGGGAAAATGGAACACGATGATATCGCCCTTGTGGATTGATGCGAACGGATAGCGCACCGAATGAGATACCGGAATGTCGGTGAACGGTATGTAGTCGGGTAATCCCACCGAGTACGCCACCTTTGATACAAGAACATAATCGCCCGCAAGGAGTGTCGGCGACATGGAACTTGTCGGTATTGCGTACATTCCAAGAAAAAATACTTTGAGCACGATTGCAATACCAACAGCAGCAACAAAGGAGTATATGATGTCACGTACTGTAATCGCATTCAGCGATTCGCGTACCACCGACGTATCGGATTTACCGTCGCCGCTCAATGTCATTTTAGCGAATGATAGTTCCCAAGCGCGACCAACGAATATGGGCTAAACGACCAAACAATGAGAGTTCCCGCCCGTTACGGTCTTTATCAGCCCACGACCAATACACAATAAGAGGAGTGCCGACTACATCATGTTCAGGGATAAAGCCCCAATACCGTGAGTCCAAACTATTCCAACGGTTATCTCCCATTCCAAACACGTAATTGCGCTCGACGGTGTAGGATGTCGCTTTTTGACCATCAATAGAAATTCCGCCGTTGTTCCATTCCGCTTTATGTCCTTCGCGTTGAATGAAAACGCGCCATTCTTCAAAGTTGGTTTCATTGAGTTGAATAACATCACCTTCAGCAGGAACACGGAGCGGACCATAATTCGAGCGTGCGAACCCTTTGCCCGGAGGGAATGTGGATGCTTTGTCTGCTTCGATATAGGCATCGGGCATTGCAGCAGCAGGATCATACTTTGCCTGCGGAGGCAACGGGAACTGAACGCCATTCACATAAACGCTATCATTAACAATAGAGATGGTATCGCCCGACACAGCAATACAACGCTTTAAGTAATACGTGAATTCATCCGCCTTAACCTGTTCCCTGTTACCCGGAAAAATAAACACGATGACATCACCTTGGCGCGGTTTGCGGATTGGCGGTGTTTTGAAATACGGAAGCGCGATATTGAACAACGGTATAATCTGCGGGGTAGATGGTCCGAAGATAAACTTGTTCACAAACAGATTTTCACCGGTCAATACTGTGTCTTCCATTGAACCCGTGGGAACGGTGAACGCGGCAAGCAAAATCCCGTTGAGAATAACCACTAAGACGAATGCCTTGAGCAAGGTCTTCACAAAGTCAATCATCTTTTCTTGTGTCGTCATTTTCTCGTAGCGCAGCCGCTCTGTGCGCTTGCGGTCTTGACGGCGTTGCCACCATTGCGATATGAAGTTTTCTTGAGCCATTGGTATTGGATTACGATTATTTGTACTGATTGGGTGTTTGGACTTACGAAGGTGTGTGCATCAGGTTGCAACTTAATCGTCCAAACTCAACACGGCAAGAAACGCCTCTTGCGGGACTTCCACCCTGCCGATTTGCTTCATACGTTTTTTTCCTTCTTTCTGTTTGTCAAGCAGCTTCCGCTTCCGGGAAATATCGCCGCCATAACACTTGGCAAGAACGTTCTTTCTGACGGCGCTGATTGTATCGCGTGAAATAATCTTTGCGCCGATTGCAGCTTGAATCGCCACTTCAAACATCTGGCGGGGAATGAGCGTTTTGAGTTTCGAGCAGAGTTTCCTTCCCCACTCGTACGATTTCTGCCTGTGGACGATTGTTGAAAGTGCATCAACGGAATCGCCATTGAGAAGGATATCGAGTTTTACAAGTTCGCCAGCTTTATAGTCGCTGTACTCGTAATCAAGCGAGGCATAACCGCGCGACATGGATTTCAGTTTGTCATAAAAATCAAAGACAACTTCAGCCAACGGTAATTCAAATGTCAAATCCACACGTGTTTGTGTCAGGTAATGCTGACCAAGCATAGTTCCCCGCCTGTCCATGCAGAGTTTCATTATCGTGCCGACATACTCGGTCGGGGTGATAATCTGCGCCTTGATAAACGGTTCGAGGATTTCGTAAATCTCGCCCGGCGGCGGCATTTGCGCGGGGTTATCCACCCACATTTCATCGCCGTCGGTTGTCTTCACCAAATACCGCACGTTCGGAACTGTGTTCACAATCGTCTGATTGAACTCGCGCTCTAAGCGTTCCTGCACAATCTCCATGTGGAGCAATCCCAAGAATCCGCAACGGAATCCGAACCCAAGAGCGGTTGAGCTTTCCGGCTCGAAAGAAATAGCGGAGTCGTTCAATGTGAGTTTTTCCAATGCTTCGCGCAAGTCCTCGAAGTCGTCGCTATCGGCAGGGTAAATCCCGCTGAAGACCATCGGCTTCACTTCGCGGAAGCCGGAAATCGCCTCGCTTGTTTTACGGTTGGCGTGTGTGACGGTGTCGCCGACTTTTGTATCCTGCACTCTGCGAATCGCTGCACTAAAATATCCCACATCTCCGGCTGTTAACACACCGGTGCGATGTTCCTTCATGTGTAATACACCAACTTCATCCACATCATACGATTGGTCGGTTGCTACAAAATGCACCTTATCTTTTTCGCGCAATGTGCCGTCGAAAACACGGACATTCACAATCACTCCACGGTAGGCATCATAGATGGAATCATAAATCAATGCGCGGAGCGGAGCGTTGGGGTCGCCTTTTGGCGGAGGGATTCGGGCAACAACAGCTTCAAGAATATCCTCAATCCCAATCCCCGCCTTTGCGGAAGCAAGAATCATATCCTCTTCTTTACACCCGATAAGGTCCATCACCTGTTGCTTCACACCGTCAATCGTCGTCACTGCGCTTGGTAAGTCAATTTTGTTGATAACCGGTATGATTTCCAGACCTGCGTCAATAGCTAGAAAGAGGTTGCTTATTGTCTGCGCTTCAACTCCCTGCGTTGCATCTACAACAAGCAATGCTCCTTCGCACGCGGCAAGCGAGCGCGACACTTCGTACGAAAAGTCCACGTGACCGGGAGTATCAATCAGGTTCAGCGTGTAACGTTGTGCGTTCTTTGCTGCATATTCCATTTGAATTGCGTGCAGCTTAATGGTAATCCCACGTTCCTGTTCTAAGGGATTATCATCGAGAATCTGGTTAGTAACCATTTCGCGTGCGGTAACGCGACCGGTTCGTTCCAGCAAGCGGTCGGCAAGCGTGGATTTTCCGTGGTCAATGTGAGCGATAATACAAAAGTTGCGTATTTGATCCATAATGCGGTGTGATGATTCAATGTTTG
>JAEUSO010000180.1:3859-7039 GCA_016788605.1 Candidatus Kapaibacterium sp.
ATTCAGCATGGAGCAGTGGTTGTAGTTTTGCCGCCCGCTGAACGCAGCCGCCATATTCGTTTTTACTCCATGTTCCGGCTCGTGCGTAAGGAAGACAAAGAACGTACTCACCATACTTGCATTGCATCTATGAGGAAACTATACTTTTTAGGAATCGGAGGAACAGCAATGGGTGCTGTTGCGGGAGCATGTGCCGACGCAGGTTTCGAGGTATTCGGCTCGGATTCGGCTGTCTATCCGCCTATGAGTGATTTTCTTGCATCGAAACGCATCATCTATTTCGACGGATACTCCGAGGCAAATCTCGTAGCGACACAGCCGGATGCAGTCATCGTTGGCAATGCAATGAGCCGAGGTAACGTTGAATTAGAAGCAGCTTTAGATGCACGGATGACCTTAGTTTCCATGCCGGAACTTGTCCGATCTGTATTCATCCAAAAGCATACATCCGTCGTTATTGCAGGCACACATGGTAAAACAACGACAAGTTCGATTGCCGCATGGCTGTTGGCTAATGCAGGATTACCAACCGGATTTTTGATTGGTGCGATTACCGGCAATTTCGGAATCGGATGCCGCGCAGTGCCTGATTCATCCAACGGATTTTTTGTATCGGAAGGTGATGAATACGATACCGCCTTTTTCGATAAACGCAGCAAATTTCTATCATACAGACCGGATATAGCGGTTATCAATAACATTGAGTTTGACCACGCAGATATTTTTCAATCTCTTGATGATATAAAAAAATCGTTCCGGCTTTTCTCGCGGCTTGTTCCGCATAATGGACTCATTGTTGCAAATGGTGATGACGAGAATGTTCGCTCAATCCTTCAGAATCCATTTACGAACGTTGAGTACTTCGGCATTGATTCCGATGCCGACTGGAAGGCAACGTCTATTCACTACGGTAGTTCTGAAACAAGCGTCGAGATTCTCTACAAACAGCAGCCGTATATGACACTGCGAACGCAACTCTCCGGGAAGCATAACGTGCTGAATGCCCTTGCTTGCGTAGCGGTTGCCCACCGTGCTGGATTAAGCAGCCAACAAATACAAGATGGATTTGATACATTCATCCTTCCTAAACGCAGATTAGAAGAGATTGCCGTTTGGCATAGTGCTACGGTTGTTGATGATTTTGCCCATCATCCGACGGCTATTGCTGTTACCATTGGTGCGGCAAAACAACGCTATCCGGGAAAGAGAATTATTGTCTGCTTTGAGCCACGCTCGAACACAACGACGCGCAACATTTTTCAACATGAGTTGGAGAATTGTTTCGATGCGGCGGATGAAGTCGTCTTCGGGTTGGTGAACAGACCGGAACGCTATCCAGCAAACGAACGGTTGGATACCGACATATTGAAAGCGGCGATAGAGCAAAAGGGAATACCATGTTTTGTGGTCGGTCAGGAACATGCGGGAAATCCGCAATGGGGCGGTGTAGTTGCCAAGCATCTATCGGCACTGCTTACACCCAACGATGTGTTGCTCTTATGCAGTAATGGTGATTTTGGCGGTTTGCGTAGTATCATTCGCAACGAAAGCGGGCAACATTAAGAGCGAAACCGGTACGACCGCCAATTACAATGGTGGCATCGGTACATCACGATTAAACCAGAAAAAATCTTCATAAACTTTTCAAACTTCGTCCGAGTATGAGAGCGGTACATTCTTCCTGTTGTTCCGCAACTCGGACATTGGCGTTGTGAGTGTTCGTTCGACATGGTGCAACAGCTGTAAATTGGTGATTACGCAGTGCGCCGCGTGGAATAATCATCATAGACCAGTGCGGCGATTGCAGAGAGTGCCTCCGCATTCCTACCTACGGAAGAATCGTGCCAATGACGCTCCACATATTTTGTTGAATAATCGCCCGATTGGAATTGCTCCGATTCAATGACCTGAATACAAAACGGAATCGTTGTTCTGAATCCGCTGAGACCATAGTTCTTTAAGGCATCCACCGTTCTTTGCATAGCCACAGCGCGGTTTTCAGCATGGACAATCAGCTTTGCAACCATTGGGTCGTAATGGACACTTACTTCATACCCGACATAAAGTCCGCTGTCGTTGCGGATACCGTCTCCTTCGGGCAGATTCAAATATTCAACCACACCTGTATCGGGTAGAAATCCGCTAAACACATCTTCGGCACATATGCGGCATTCGATAGCATGACCTTTCGGTTCTTGAATATCCGATTGTGTGATTTCTAAAGGAAGTCCTGCGGCTATACGAATCTGTTGTTCGACAAAATCAACACCGGAAATCATTTCCGTCACAGGATGCTCGACCTGCAACCGTGTGTTCACCTCCATAAAATAGAACGAGCCATCGGTATCGAGAAGAAACTCAATCGTCCCTGCATTGGTGTATTTCGATGCCCGCACTAACCGAGCACCCGCCTCACCCATCGCTTTACGAATCTCCGGTGTCACCGCTGTTGATGGCGATTCTTCTATCACTTTTTGATGTCGGCGTTGAATGGAACATTCCCGTTCTGGAAAATAGAGAACGTTTCCATGATTATCAGCAAGCACTTGTATTTCAATATGTCGGGGGTTTTGAATATAACGTTCGACAAACACCCGCGCATCATTGAATGAGGTCAATGCCTCACCTTGCGCCGCCGCCAAACCGTCACGTAACTCTTCCTCGCTGAACACCGCCCGCATTCCTTTTCCGCCACCGCCCGCTGCCGCTTTTATCATTACCGGATAACCGATCGTCGCGGCAAGCTCACGAATCGGTTCATATCCCTCAATCGCTCCGTCGGAGCCGGGGGCAACGGGAACAGAATTGGTTATAGCAAGTTCACGCGCTGCCGTTTTATCACCAAGTGCATTGATTGCATCGGGCGTGGGTCCGATAAACACACAACCTGCTTCGGCAACTTTCTTGGCAAACACCTCATTTTCGGATAAAAACCCATAGCCGGGATGAACAGCATCCGCACCCGAAACAGCTATAGCATTAAGGATTTTCTCCATCACCAAATAACTTTCCCTTGGTGTATAACCGCCGATAGCAATAGTTTCATCCGCTTCTGTCACATGCATTGAATGAACATCCGCATCGGAATACACGGCAACGGTGGCTATTCCAAGTCGCTTGCAGGTTCGGATAACACGGAGAGCAATTTCACCCCTGTTTGCGATGAGTATCTTCTTGAAC
>JAEUSO010000181.1 GCA_016788605.1 Candidatus Kapaibacterium sp.
CCTACATCCTTCTATTCACTATCGGTAGCGGATTCTTCATGTTTCTTACGCGGAAGACAATAATCGTTGCGTCAAGAAAAATCGAGTATGACGTGCGAAAAGATTTTCTTCATTCAATTGAACAGCAGTCAGCGTCATTTTTCACTCGCAGAAGCACCGGCGCGCTTATGGCTCATGCTACGAATGATATTGCGGCAGTGCGAGAGTTCATCGGACCGGCGGTGATGTATTCTGCAAACACTATCACAACCTTTTGCTTTGCTATGACGCTCATGCTGCGGCTGAACCCTACTCTCACACTCTACACCATCCTCCCTTTACCGCTTATTGCATTGCTCACCTTCCGAATCGGGAAGAAAGTGAATATCGCTTATAAAAATGTTCAACAGCAATACGAGATGCTGACAACTGTGGCGCAAGAATCGTTTTCAGGAGTTCGCGTTATACGCGGATACGCCCGCGAGGAGAGTGAAGCAACAGCGTTTGCAGCTTCAGGCGAAGAATATGTATCTCGCAATATGGTTTTAGCCCGCATTCAATCAATGTCAATGCCCGCTATGATGGTTTTGGTTGGCTGCACTCAAATCATCATCTTGATTTTAGGCGGATTTTTTGTTATGCACGGTAATGCTACGGTCGGTACAATCGCACAATTTTTCATGTATATCAATCAACTGATTTTCCCGATTGCAGCCATCGGTTGGGTAACCAATATCGTACAGCGCGGAGCTGCTTCCACAGCCCGGTTGATGAACATTTTTGATGAGAAACCTGATATTCCGATGGATGCGGACGGTGTCGCATTCACCAATGGAGATATCGAATTCGCACACGTCGGTTTCACCTACCCGTACACGCAGATTCCCGTCTTGCAAGATATATCGCTGACCATTCCCGCTAAGAGTTCGCTTGGCGTGGTGGGTGCTATCGGCACAGGAAAAAGTACTCTCGTACGGTTGCTCTCTCGATTATATGATATTGATAACGGACAGTTGCAAATCGGCGGAACTGATATTGCAGCAATGAATGTCGCCGACCTGCGAACACATATCGCCGTCGTCCCACAAGAGCCGTTTCTCTTCTCGATGAGCATAGCCGATAACATACGCTTTGCTAACCCTGAACTTACCGATGAAGATGTAGCATACTACGCACGGATTGCCGAACTGCATAATGAAGTTATAAGTTTTCCGAATGGCTATGATACTATTATCGGAGAACGTGGTGTAACATTAAGCGGAGGTCAGAAACTGCGACTTGCAATTGCACGGGCACTTGCTTCCAATCCCGAAATCCTCATCCTCGACGATGCGTTCAGCGCATTGGACACGAAGACCGAACATACACTGATTGACTCAATATTGAAACGTGAAGAGCAGTGTACGACCATAGTAATTGCTCACCGGCTTTCGTCCATCCAGCATTGCGATACAATCATTGTCATTGATGGCGGGCGTATTTCTGAACGCGGAACGCACAACGAACTCATCAGTGCAAAGGGCTATTATGCCAAGATGTACGAGAAGCAACAACTTGAGTCCGACATTGATGATATGCCGGATACAACGACAACAGAAACAACATTTTCAAACACATTACAACAACAAAAATGAATGTAGCATCATCAGTTCTCGACCTTATCGGTCAAACGCCGTTGGTGCGGCTTAACTCGCTGACGAAAGGCATCGCCGCATCGGTATTTGTAAAAATGGAAAGCAGGAATCCGGGCGGCTCTGTGAAAGATCGTATCGGAATCGCTATGATTGAGCAAGCTGAGCGTGAAGGCAAAATCAAACCGGGCGGACTCATCATCGAACCGACAAGCGGTAATACAGGTATCGGTGTTGCCCTTGCAGCACGCTTGAAAGGATACCGTTGTCTCTTTGTGATGACGGACAAAGCATCACAAGAACGTGTGCGCTATCTGAAGGCAATGGGAGCGGAAGTCCTCATCGTTTCGTCGGCGGCAAAGGCAAGCTCGCCTGAATACTATTTCAACACCGCCAAGAAACTTTCGGAGGAAATCCCGAACGCTTTCATGCTCAATCAATACGACAATCCTGCGAATCCCGATATTCATACAAAAACCACAGGACCGGAAATCTGGAATGATACTAATGGAACGGTCACGCATTTTATTGCAGGAATCGGCACTGGCGGAACAATCACCGGAACTGCACGTTACCTGAAATCAATGAACCCTGCAATCAAAATTATTGCCGCCGACCCCGTAGGATCATGTATCAGGACGTTTAAGGAAACAGGACGCTTGGTCGAGGCACTGCCGTACATGGTAGAGGGAGTCGGGCAAGAGCGCATTCCGCTCAACTTGGATATTGATATGCTCGACGATGTGATGAATGTGAATGACAAGGAGTCGTTTATGACAGCACGCCGTCTTGCACGCGAGGAAGGTATTTTCTGCGGCGGCTCGTCGGGGATGAATGTTGCTGTTGCATTGCGCGTGGCAAAACTGCTCCCGAAAGAAGCTGTTGTTGTAGCCATCATCTGCGATACCGGTGAACGCTATTTAACAAAGCACCACAGCGACGAGTGGCTGCAAGAAAAACAACTTCTTGATGATGAGAAAGTCACGGTAAAAACAATCTTGAATAATAAAGCATCGGGTGCGTCAACGCCCGGTCTTGTCAGCGCAAACCCAGCACATACACTCGAAGATGCACTGCAACTGATGAGTCAGTATGAACTCTCGCAACTGCCTGTTATCGAGAACGAATCACTTGTCGGAAATATCCGCGAGAACCGCCTGATGGCTCGAGTGATTGCAAACCGCGGCGCACTGCAAACAGCAGTTGGCGAGTTCATGGAGCCGCCTGCACCGATTGTGGACGCACATGATGATAGCTCGGTGGCAATAACGCTCTTGAAAGAAAATACCTATGTTGTTGTGAAGGAATACAACCGTATCAGCGGGGTAATAACCCGGCACGATGTTATCTCATATTTGTAAGAGAGAGCATTAAACATCGAAAGCGGTTAAGGGAATTAAAAAAAGGGGCGGATAAATCCGCCCCTTTGCATTTTGTTTGTACCACTCCGTACAAACGATAGGGAAAATTAGTAATTATTCCCAATCTATCAATAAAGAAAATCTCATTGTGTTTGCCAACGGGTGATTTTCCTCGATAGTATTGATAAAACTAAAGTCAAGGTGGAAAATATCATATTTCACACCGGCGCCGAATGTAATGAATTGTCGGTTACCCACCCGTGACGGCTCTGTAAAATACCCGCCGCGGAGAGCAAAAACGCGCTCATACCAGTATTCCGCACCCATCGAAAGCTCCGCTCCACCGCGTCCCCACGAGGTTACAAACGAACGGGGTAGCGGGTCAGAACCGAATTCATCGCGTTTTACCATAAGTTTGGCAACATCAACGGTAAATGTTAAGTCATTGAATTCATCTCGGACGACGTTCACTGCCGTACCCAGCCGGAGCATCGTGGGAAGCGGGTCTGCTTCGTTGCGGTAGGTCATTTTTGGACCGACATTCTGTAAATTCAAACCAAGATTGAAACGCTCGCTGAGGTCAAAACCGCCGCCTAAATCAAAATCGCGGGGTTTCCAAAGCAAACCGAAGTCAAATCCACCGCTTACGCCAACACCCGGAGCTTGCTGACCCGGTACTGCCGGCGAGAGGTTCGATTGGATATACCGGAGCTGAACACCTGCGCCTAAGTCGTCGCCAATCAACGTTCCGTACGAAAGTCCGACAGCAAATTCATTCGAGCGAAACGGTGCGCCAAGTGCTGTACCGTTGTCCGATGTGCGTTGGAACTGACCGAGATTCATAAAAATGAAGTTCAACGCAATTGTGCCGTCCAATTCCTTGAAATACTGCCCATACGTGCCATAGCTGTAAAACAGGTCGGCATTGAATTGAGGCAGCCATTTCGAGTAGGTCAGGGCGATTTGGCGTTTTTGCTGGAATGCCAAGCCGCCTGTATTCCAGTGGATCGCGTTGATATTGTCAGCGATGGCTGTTCCGGTTTCGCCCATGCCGCTTGCGCGCGCATCGGGTGAAATAAGCAGGAACGGTACGGCTGCACCACCCGCTTGGGCAAAGAGTCCGCTAGTTGCAGCAAGGAAAAACAGTCCGGTCAAAAGTGACTGCATCATTGTGCGATTCATATTAAATCTCCGGTTATGGTTAATGCTCATTGTAAATAAATCATAATACCGCGGTACACTTGCGCGTTGCCGTCGGCGGCGATAAGCCGTAGGGTAAATGGATACGTTCCTTGTGGCAGGGTGGCACCGTCTTCATCAGTGCCGTCCCACAAAAAGTTGCCGGATTGCAACGTGGTTGTGGATTGCTGTATGTATCGAACTTGCTTTCCTTGCACAGTAAAGATACGCAATTCCGCATCGAAAGAAAATCCTTGATTATGCGTAAAAAATACGTTAATTTTCTCTGAAAACGGGTTCGGATACACCTCAACCCTACCGGAAAATACTGACTTGTCGTTTTCACCCACCCTGAAGTAGGTTGAACCTTGCGTGAAGTTATTGAGGATGTCCCACGCACGGACTCGAACAGTATGCTGACCCGGACTAAGGGCAAACAACTGTTTGATAGCCGAACCGGATTTTGCATCTTTCAGCGATGTTGTAAAGTCCTCGGTCAGGTCTATGGATTCTGTATTATCGTCCAACCACGCCTCAATCTTGTGTCCGACTCCGATTCCGGTTGCATTTATACCGGATTCATCCGCCAAATCCACAATCAGCAAAGGATTGGAACGGACAAGATCACCGGCTTTGAACGTGCGTTCATCCATAAAGATGTTCATCACGGGACCATTATCATCGCTGAATCCGATATCTGATATTCCTCCAACCGAAAACTTATCGGTCATACCTTTTGCATAGCGCGTACTGTCGTTCGTGCGTGAATATCCGAATAGCCGTCCCGGTTTATTCAAAAAGGATATATCCTTGGGAACAATAAATGTAGCGGTGAATTCGCCATTCACGACTTGGTAAGTGCCACGATGTAATGCAGCACCAAGACGTGAAAATGCATGAACACTAGAGTCCCGTGCGCTTGATGCCATAGCAGCTGGGTCTTGTACACGCATGTTCACATCAGTGTCGAACATAGTCAATTGGACTATCCCATTATATGATTTGTCAACGCTTGTACCCGGAAAATCGCCGATTGTTCCACGTATTGTTACTTCAGAAAGTGCTTTTACGTTAATATCAGTGGAGCTATCAACAGAAATACCGTTGATTGATGAAAATTTGACAACAGAATTTGGAACATGAATGCGAACAGTCGGGTCGCCAAGGAGAAAATACTTTTGGTCATTGACCGATGTATTTGTCTGTTTTGTAACTGCAATAACATCACCGATACGTTTGTACAATCCGTTCGAGCCACGTCGGAAAAGTTCGCGATAGAAATCTTGGGCTAGAGCAGCGTTCTCGCCTGAGAATACAACACGAGTAGATGAAAAACAACCGATTGCACCGCCACGACGGCTCATTACTAACGCTTCCGCACCACTCTGACCTTCAGCAAGGTCAAACCGGGCAAAGTCGCATGTAGCAGCTACAAGAAAGAACTGTTTCGTCAAGTTCGTGAACTGTTGAGTTGTTTCATCACGATCGTAGATAACTTCATGCGCCCACACTCGTGGATTTCCATGTCCAATCCAATTCAATATAACAGAGCCGCGGGCATTGACAGCCGTGAGCATATCTTCGGTAACGCGAGGTTTCCTGCGTCCCTTGGGGATATTCTCCGTTGGATATTCCGCCATATATATTTTGCGTACTTGAATATCTTCAGGCATTTCTATGTCATCGTTTGCAATGTTCTCCGATTGTTGTGTGTGACTGTTGTAATCAGTACCGTACGATGTCGGTCCGTCATCGGCAATCATAGTGACAAATGTCCGCCATGCATCCTGACTTGACTCTTTTTCATAGATACGAATTTTCTCTAATGCCCAATCGCCCTCTTCAGGAGAATTGATCGGAACTCTACCTAATGTAACATCAACCAAACGGTCGTTGCCATTGACACAAACGAAATAATCCTCTGTGGAATAGTTATCTGTATATCGCCAATAGTAATCACGATTAAATGAAGGATCTATGTCGTCTGTTTGATAGGTAGGGATAAAGTTTCTATTGATTGCACTTATGCTCTTATAGTCGAAGTGTCCGTCGCCCCATAATATCACATACGCTGGTTTAACGCTTGTCCAATTACGGTATGCATACGCAATGTAATCGCGGATTGCAGTAATATCGGGAACGCCGGATGAGAACTCATGGTAGAGGGCGGTCGTGGAAACCACTTTCACTTTCATAGAGCTATTTGCTTCGCGGTACTTGGCATAGTTCATGGCAGATGCAAGCAATTCCGGTGCTGTAACAACGATAACATGTGCATTCGCAATATCGTCGCGCAGGTTTGCCCATTCGCCCACGCGCTCAATATCAGGACTTGTAATTGAGGCACTGATATAGAAACTGCGTGGTGAAGCCGAGTCAATCTTCGCTGTGAAATTAAACATGCCTCCAGTGGTTGCCTGATTTGTAAGCAGAATGGGATTTGCCGGGTCGGTCACATCAAACCCAATTGGATTGCCGCTGAATCCATTGAAGTCATACCGCACCACTCCGGTAACTCCTGTATCCGAAACAAAGTCCACGCTATTGTTATGCGGAACAAGTTGTGACGGATAGTGGATTTCAAAGAAATCAATATAGCCGAACGCAGAAGTAGGGTTAGAGGGATTAACGTACGACATACGTAGAACAGAACGGTTGTCGGCAGCGATAGTTGAGGCAGGGACAGACAGCATTGTCTGACGGGCGACATACTCAACATAACTCTCATCTCTTTTTCCGGCAACTTGCACCGTTACTAACGGTGAGCCGTTTTCCTGAATGGTAAAGGAACCGTCCGTATCATTCTTATGTGCTACTGCAATGCGGTACGTGACTGTGCCGCTACGAAGCAAATTGGGAAGTTGTGT